>NZ_MLQM01000040.1:0-33637 GCF_001854525.1 Mycobacterium talmoniae | reverse complement strand
CCCCGCCCCACCCACCACCCAAGCCCCCGGCAGCGCCAGCTGGGTCTAACGGACAGGCATTGGGGCCGGCCAGGAAGGAAACGCGGGAACGTGCAGATCAAAGACGCGGTAGCGGTGGTCACCGGCGGTGCTTCGGGGCTGGGACTGGCCACCACCAAGCGGCTGCTGGATGCGGGCGCGCAGGTGGTGGTCATCGACCTCAAGGGCGAAGACGCCATCCAGGAGCTGGGTGAGCGGGCGCGCTTCGCCCAGGCCAACGTCACCGACCCCGAGTCGGTGACCGCCGCCCTGGATGTGGCCGAATCGCTTGGGCCGCTGCGGATCAACGTCAACTGCGCCGGCATCGGCAACGCCATCAAGACGTTGAGCAAAAACGGCGCCTTCCCGCTGGAAGAGTTCACCAAGGTCATTCAGGTCAACCTGATCGGCACCTTCAACGTGCTGCGGCTGGCCGCCGAGCGGATCGCCAAGACCGAACCGATCGGTGAGGAGCGCGGCGTCATCATCAACACCGCCTCGGTGGCCGCGTTCGACGGGCAGATCGGTCAGGCCGCCTATTCCGCGTCCAAGGGCGGGGTCACCGGCATGACGCTGCCGATCGCGCGGGACCTGTCCCGTGAGCTGATCCGGGTGGTCACCATCGCGCCGGGGCTGTTCAAGACCCCGCTGTTGGGGTCGCTGCCCGAGGAGGCGCAAAAGTCGCTGGGGCAGCAGGTGCCGCATCCGGCTCGGCTCGGTGACCCCGACGAGTACGGCGCGCTGGCCGTGCACATCGTGGAGAACCCGATGCTCAACGGCGAGGTGATTCGCCTCGACGGCGCGATCCGGATGGCGCCGCGATGAGCCTGTCGACGAAGTTCACCGAGGCGTTCGGGGTCGAGCACCCGATTGTGCAGGGCGGCATGCAGTGGGTGGGCCGCGCCGAGCTGGTGGCGGCGGTGGCCAATGCCGGCGCGCTGGGATTTTTGACCGCGCTGACCCAGCCGACCCCGGCCGATCTGGCCCGCGAGATCGCCAAGACCCGGGAGCTCACCGATAAGCCGTTCGGGGTGAACCTGACCATCCTGCCGACGATCAACCCGCCGCCGTACGACGAGTACCGGCAGGTGATCGTGGATTCCGGCATCAAGATCGTGGAGACCGCCGGGTCCAACCCGGCGCCGCACCTGCCGATGTTTCACGACAACGGGATCAAGGTGCTGCACAAGTGCACCTCGGTGCGGCACGCGGTCAAGGCGCAAAGCCTGGGGGTGGACGGCATCAGCATCGACGGGTTCGAATGCGCCGGGCACCCCGGCGAGGACGACATTCCCGGTCTGGTGCTGATCCCGGCCGCGGCGGCCAAGATCGACATCCCGATGATCGCCTCCGGTGGGTTCGCCGACGCCCGCGGCCTGGTGGCCGCGCTGGCGCTGGGCGCCGACGGCGTCAACATGGGGTCCCGGTTCATGTGCACCGTGGAGTCCTGCATCCACCAGAACGTCAAGGAAGCCATTGTGGCCGGCGACGAGCGGGGTACCGAGCTGATCTTCCGCCCGCTGCGCAACACCGCCCGGGTGGCGTCCAACACCGTGTCCCGCGAGGTCGTCGACATCCTCAACAAGGGCGGCCAATTCCCCGACGTGCAGGAGCTGGTCGCCGGGGTGCGGGGCCGCAAGGTGTTCGACGACGGCGATGTCGAGGCCGGCATCTGGACGGTCGGCACCGCGATGGGGCTGATCAATGACATCCCCACCTGCGGGGAGCTGGTGTCGCGGATGGTCGCCGAGGCCGAAGAGCTGATCTCGGGGCGGCTCGGCGACATGGTCGAGCCCGAGGACGAAGAGAACGTGGCCTAGCTGCTGAGATCGACGTCGAAACTGACACATAGCCCCGAGATCCGGCGGTTTTGCAAATTTAGGCGTCGATTTCAGTGGACACACCGCTCGTCCTCGTCGCCAACTGTGCGCCGTCGACCTCGGCGTCCAGCGCAACGCCCTGCGTTATGCGTGAGCCGTGACGAATTCGGCGATGGCGTCCTGCATTTGGGTCAGCCCCGGTTCTTCGAGGGGGTAGTGGCCGGCGTTGTCGAGCAGCACGGTTTGTACGGGGACTCGGGTGATGCGGGATAGCACCGGTTGGCTGAGTTCCAGCGGCGTCCACCGGTCCTCGGCGGGCTGGGTCAGCAGGACCGGGCAGGCATCGAACTCCGGTGGTTCAACGGCGGGGACGTAGTTCATGTAGCTGGCGAGAAACCGGGTGGACACCCAGTTGCCGCCCGAGGTGCGGTCGGCGGTCATGACTTTCAGCGCCGCTCGGTCGTTGACCAGGGTCGACATCTTGGAGGCCAGCGTCATCGGGACACGTAGCCGCGCCGCCGGGGTGCGGGCCAGCAGCCCGAGCAGGGGGACACCGAGGCGGGAGCCCACTTTGTCGTGCGCGGTGTCGTCGCGGACCTTTTGGTTGCGCTGATCGAGGAACGTCATGCCGACGATGCCGCGCAGCGCGCCTTTGGGGGCCGTGGCCGCGACGTGATAGGTCAGCATGCCACCGGCGCTGAGGCCGTACAGGATGATAGGTCGGTCGTCACGGGACTGTTCGTAGGCCAGAAAGTCCACCACCAGATTGACCCAGTCGTCGTAGGACACGGTGCAGCCGGGGCGCACCTGGCTCAGGCCGTAGCCGAGGTTGTCCAGGGCCACCGTCTCGAACCCGCGCGCCGCCAGCGGCGCCCCGACGATCAGGCTCATCTGCCGACCGTTGGTGCCCACGCCGTGGTGCAGCACGATCTTGGCGGGCGCGTCGGGGTTGGCGTAGCGGTCCAGGTGCACCCGGTGGCCGCGCCAGGTCCAGAACTCCTCGGCCGGGACGGTCTGATCGGTCAGGCGCAACCGTTCCGGCAGGTAATTCTGCAGGTCACGCCAGGCCTGCTGGTCGCGGTAGAACTCGGGTTTCGGTTTGGCCATCGGGGGGACTCCTCCGTCTCGCTACACCCGCGTTGGAATGCACTCTAAAGCCGCACCAGTTTCGGGTGCTGAGCACCCCGCGGCCCGAAGCTACCCGGAGGGGCGGGGCGCCCTAGCCTCGTAGTTCCCGAACGAACCGCGCCACGGCGGCACCGATCTCGTCGGGGCTGTCCTCCTGGATGAAATGGGAACCGGCGACGGTGATTTCGGTGAGGTTGGGCCAGCTGCGCACCAACTCGCGGATCCGGCCGCGGATGATCGCACCCGGCTCGGCGTTCACGAACAGCTTCGGCACGTCGCTGCCCGCCAGCCACTCGCCGTAGCCCTCGACCACCGCGACGACGTCGGCCGGCTCGCCGTCGATCGGGATGTTGCGCGGCCACGACAACGTGGGCCGCCGGTCCTCGCCGGGGTTGGCGAACGGCCGCCGGTAATGCTCCATCTCCTCGTCGGACAGCGTCCGCTGGATCGCGCCGGGCAGCACACCTTCGACGAAGACGTTCTGCTCCAACACCATTCGTTCCCCCTCCGGGGAGCGGAAGCCCTGGAACACCGCCCGGACCGGGCCGGGGAACTCCGGCCAGGTCATCGGGGTGACGATCGACTCCATGAACGCGATGCCGGCGACCCGGTCGCGATGCTGGTTGGCCCAGTCGAAGCCCAGCGCGGAGCCCCAGTCATGCAGCACCAGCACCACGTTGTCCCCGAGATCCAGCGCGTCCCACAGCGCGAAGAGGTAGTCGCGCTGTTCGGCGTAGTGGTAGCGATCCGGCCCGGACTCGTCGAGCTTGTCCGAGGCGCCCATCCCGATCATGTCGCAGGCAACCAGCCGGCCCAGCCCCTGCAGATGCGGCATCACGTTGCGCCACAGATACGACGACGTCGGGTTGCCGTGCGCGAACACGATCGCGTCGCCGACTCCCTCGTCGATGTAGGCCATCCGCTTCCCGCGAATCTCCCGATACTGCAGCTGCCCAAAGGGCTTGGTGCTGACCATATCTGCTCTCCTCATTTCGGACGGGTGTCGGCGAAGGTGGCGGCCGCCTCGCGCGCGACCCGCAGGATCCGCGCCGAGAACGTCGGGTCGGCGACCGCGCGGGCCAGCGACATCCCGCCCACGCAGATCGTCATCAGGACGATCGCGTCGTCGAGCCGGTCGTCGTCACCGTCGCAGATCGCCGCCAGCGACGTCCGCAATTCCCGCTCATAGGTGCCGCGGAACTCGTCGCTGCCGTGCGCGGCGTCCGAGCTCAGCGCGGCGAAAGCGCAACTGCTGGAGAGGTTGTCGCGATGCGCCGGGGTGAGGTAACGCCTGGCCAGACTCGTCAGCCGGGTCGGCCACGATTCGCCGCGCCGCGGTCTTATCCAGTGCGGCCGACCGGTGCTGATCGCGCGGGTGAACGCGGCGTTGGCCAGCTCGTCCTTGGTGGCGAAATGCGAGTAAAACGCGCCGTGGGTCAGACCGGCATCACGCATCACCGGGACGATCGCGGCGCCGTCCAGGCCCTCTTCGCGGAGCCGGCGGGCGGCGGCATCGAGGATTCGGTTCAGCGACTCCTGTTTGCTCAGGGCCCGCTTCGTCGAAGATCGCATGATGGGCATCATGCTAATGACATGATGGACATCATGCAAGATGTGGGCTTCGGCGTTGAAATTGCGTCCAGGGCTGTGCTCCGAGGCCAGATCGCAGCCCTCCGCGCAATCTCGACGACCGGGGGCGGCTCGAGGTCGGGCGGCTAACCAGCAAAAGATCGCCCCGTTAGCCCACAATTGCTCGGCCAATGCCACGTGTGGTATCAATCCGGTATCATCGTGGCCATGGGCATGACGCTGCGCACCAGTGCCGAGCAGACCGAAGCGCTACGGCGGCAGGCCGCTGCCGAGGGGCGGTCGATGCAGGCGGTCGCGCTGTCGGCCATCGATGAGTACATCGCCCGGCGGACGCACAAGACCAAGGTTGCCGACGCGCTGCAGCGCGTGGTCCGTGAGGAGGCCGGCGTCTTGGAGCGCCTCAAGGACGCGTGATCGACTACCTGGATCTCGACGACCTGCTGGACGTCGCCCGCGCTGCGGTCGGTGAGGACGTCGCGGTCGGGGACTACGGTCTGCTCGAATCGGCGCTGGCCCGTCCGCGCGCATCGGTGTTCGGCGTGGACGCCTACCCGGATCTGCACCTCAAGGCCGCCGCGCTGCTGCATTCCCTGGCGCGCAATCACGCGCTGGTGGACGGAAACAAGCGGCTGGCGTGGACGGCCTGTCGGACACTCCTTGCCATCAACGGCCAATGGATCAGCGCACCCGAGGATGACCGGTTCGACTTCGTGATCGGGGTCGCCACCGGCGCCTTGGCCGATCTCGGCGAGATCGCCGAAAAGCTGCGGGCCTGGAGCTATCGGGAGGGCTGAGCCGTCGCGTATCGCCACACCGTAATCGGTGATTTTCCAGCGCGGCTCCTGGTCGCCTTACCCCGCGAGTTGCGGTAGCTCGCTATTGGAGATCTCGTGGGCCTCGGCGGGCTCGATCCCCACGGCGCGCAGCAGAAGCTCGGCGGTCGAGGATCCCGCTTCGCGCCAGGTCTGATGCCCCTCGAGCACCATCCACATCGCACTCACCGTCGCGCCGAGCACCAGTGACGCGATGCCGTCGACGCCCGCTGGCCCGATGTCGTACCGACCGGCCGCAATGCCAGCTTTGATGTCGTGCATAGGAGGTCCGGTCAGCACGGCACGCAGAGATTCCTCGGACAACCCGAACCTGACCGCGAAGCGGCCGAGGGTCGGGTTCTCATGGGCGTAGCGGATCCACAACCGCACCCCAGTCGCTAACCGCGCCGCGGGATCACCGATCCCGGCAAAGCTTGCCGAGACCCGTCGGTGCATGTCCACGCTGAGCTCGGCGACGACGCGATCAAACAAGTCCTCCATCGACCCGACATTGCGGTAGAGCGTGCCACGGGCGACGTTCGCCGCTTGGGCCAATTCACTCACAGTCAGCTGGGTCGTTCCCTTTTCGACGAACAGCCGAACGGCGGCGTCGCTGATCCGCTGATCCGTGGGTGTGGTCATGGGCCCTGTCCTCGGGTTGGTTCCAACCGGCTCCGACAAATAGTACATCTATGTTCTATCGCGCCAGGAAAAGCTCTTAATAAGACATTGTTGACTTATATTGAACAGACATGTTCAATAGGTCTACGCGCAGGAACCGGCGGAAGGGACAGCGTGACGAGCAAGACGACCCGGCAGGCGGAGGTGACACCCGTGCTGATCGTGGGCGGCGGCCCGGTCGGTCTCACGCTCGCGTTGACGCTGTTCCGTCACGGTGTGCCCGCGACGTTGGTGGAGCGCAGTCCGTCGACGACCACCCACCCGAAGATGGACATCACCAACGGCCGCAGCATGGAACTGTTTCGCCACCTTGGAGTCGCCGATGAGCTGCGCAAGGTCGCTGTGCCCGAAGACCATGGGTTCGACGTGTCGTGGGTGACCAAGCTCAGCGGATGGGAGCTGGCGCGGTTCCGATATCCCAGTGTTGCGCAGCGGCGCAAGCTCATCCGCGACCGCAACGACGGCACGATGACGCTCGAACCCGCAATGCGGGTGTCGCAGGCGCTGCTCGAACCGGCACTGAAGACCATTCTGGAAACCCGCGCCCCACAGATCGACGTCCGGTACGGCTGGGGTCTGCAAACCTTCCAGCAGGACGACCAGGGCGTCGACGCGGTGATCCGCTCGGTGAGCGGGGAGACCCACACGATCCGGGCACAGTTTTTGGCCGGCTGCGACGGGGCGGGCAGCGTGGTGCGACGAGGTCTGGGGATCGGTCTGGACGACATCGCTCTGCACCGGCTAGCGGCGCGCGAACTCGGCCTGCGCCGGCTGGTGCCAGCCGGTATCCGGGCCTTCGTCGAACACCGCGAAACGCCGATGGACGGTCGCGTCTACCTGGTCCATTTCACCTCGCCAAACCGTGAGCTCTTCGAGCGGTTCGGCACGGCGTGGCACACCCAGTCACCCGAAGGGTGGACGCTGATCTCGCAGAACGACCGCGACACCTGGACGCTGCACGCCCTTCTCGGCGTAGGTGCGGACGCCGAGGCGATCGACCCCAAGCGGTTCCTGTTCGCTGCCTTGGGCGTCGAGTTCGAGTGCGAGATCCTGTGCGCCAATGCCTGGCGCCCACGGTTGTCCCTGGCCGACAGCTACGGGCGTGGCCGGGTGTGGCTGGCGGGGGACTCGGCGCATCAAGTCGTGCCGGCCGGCGGCTACGGCATGAACACCGGTGTGGGTGACGCCGTCGGCCTGGGATGGGTGCTCGCGGCAATCCTGCAGGGGTGGGGTGATCGTCGCCTGCTGGACGCCTACCAAGCCGAGCGCCGCTCGGTCGCCGTCCGTAACCGGGCAGCGTCGGCGCGCCACACCCTGGTGCGCTTGGCGATCAAAACCGCCTATCGCAAGCGCATTCACAGCGAAGGCTGGAACGGCGAACGCAGCCGACGTCGGCTGGGCCGGGAGATCCTCGACCTGGGCAATCTGGAAAACGAAGCCGACGGAATCGAATTCGGATACCGCTACCAGAACTCCCCGGTCATCTGCCACGAAGCGCATCCGGTGCCGGCCGACCGCATGGACAGCTACACGCCCACTACGCTGCCCGGGGCCCGACCGCCCAGCCTGGTCCTCGACAGCGGACAGGCCATCTTCGACCTGCTCGGCCCCGGGTTCACCCTGCTGCGGTTCGACGAAATCGACGTTGCACCATTGGTCACCGCGGCTCAGCAGCGCGATGTGCCGCTCACCGTCGTCGACATCCGAGACGAGCGCAGCCGCGCGCTCTACCAACGCGACCTGGTGTTGATCCGACCCGATCACCATGTCGCGTGGCGTGGTGACGCCGCCCCGGCCCGAGCCGGCGCCGTCATCGACCGGATACGCGGCGCGCGGCCGACCTCAATCACCGAACGGGTCAGCGCCACCACCGCCCGTTGAGACCACGAAAGGACAACCAGCCGTGAGCAAGACCGTCGATGCCCACAATGGCCTGCATAGCCAGCGGGGCGCACGCAAAAACGAACACCCGGGCCGATCACGCAACCCGGTGATCAAGGTTCGCGACCTCGCCTGGCTGGAATTCGAGAAGCCCGACCTCGTGCGGGCCGAGGCGTTCGCGCACGCCTTCGGATTCGCAACCGTGGCGCGCACCGGTTCCGAGTTACAGTTGCGCGGCACCGACGCCGGCGCCCCGTGTGTGATCATCCGCCGGGGTGCCACCACCCGTTTTCGCGGCATGGCGTTCGCCGCACAGGACGAGGCGGACCTGGCGCGACTCGCGGCGGCGACCGGTGCCCGAACTCGGCCGCTGCCCGACGCCATCGGCGGATTGTCCGTCGAGCTGGTGGATCCCAGCGGGATTCCGGTCCGCGTGGTGGCCGGCATGCATCAGCTCGCTGCCTTGCCCGGGCAACAGCCGCACACTTTCAACCTCGGCTGCGATCTGCGACGGGTGAACGCGACCCAGCGGCCGCCTCGGGTTCCGACCAAGGTGCAGCGGCTCGGCCACGTTGTGCTGCAGAGCACCAAATACGCTGCGGCGCTGGACTGGTACCTCGACAGCCTCGGGATGATTGTCAGCGACTTCCTGTTCTTCCCCGGCCAGCGCGACCGCGGACCGACGATGAGCTTCATCCGCTGCGACCGCGGCTCAACTCCTGCCGATCACCACACCCTGGCGCTTGCGTTGGGGCCGTCGAGCCGCTACGTGCACTCGGCCTACCAAGTGTGTGACCTCGACTCACTGGCCGCCGGCGGCGAATACCTGAAAGACCAGGGCTACCACCGATCGTGGGGGATCGGCCGCCACATCCAGGGCAGCCAGATCTTCGACTACTGGCGTGACCCGGACGGCTTCTTGGTCGAGCATTTCGCCGACGGCGACATGTTCGACAACACCCTGGAGCCCGGCTGGGCACCGTTTACCGCCTCCGGGCTGGCCCAGTGGGGGCCACCGGCCACCAAGGATTTCCTCGGCACCAATCCCGCAGCCTTGCCCCACGAAGCACGATCTCTCCTCGCCGCGCTGCGCGCCGACAATGAATTCGACCTCTCGCGCCTCATCGGCCTGTTGAAAGTGACCCAATCATGACACTGTCCATCCTGCGCACCGCTGACGCTTGGTGGTTCCAAACCCCCACTGGAGCAGCCAAGATCGCGACCGATGCCAGCACCACCGCTGAACTGCTAGCCGACCGGGCCGCCATCGAGGCCGCGGCGCAGCAGGATGGCACCGTGCCCACCGACAGCCTCGATCTGGTGTCGCCGGTGACCACGCCATGCCGGGTGGTGGCACAGATGACCAACTTCGCCTCCCACGTCAAAGATGCGGGCATGGACCCCAAATCGATTCCGCTGACATTCTTCCGCAAGTCCTCGGCTTCGATCACCGGGCCGACCGATGACATCGTCAAACCTGCCCACGTCCGGCTCTTGGACTACGAGGTCGAAATCGGCTTGGTCATTGGCCGCGACATTCCCGTCGGCACCGGGATCTCCGAGTCGAACCTGGCCGACTACATCGCCGGACTGGTGGTCACCAATGACGTGTCGGCCCGAGACATCCAGTTGCCGCAAACCCAGTTCTATGAGGCCAAGTCCTATCCCACCTTCACCCCGGTCGGGCCGGCGCTGGTGTTGCTCGACGCCGGCGAGCTACAGCGTTTCGGCGACCTGCGGCTGCGGCTGCGGGTGAACGGTGAACTGCGCCAGGACATGCTGGTCGAGCGCGACATGCTGTACCGGCCGGTGCAGGCGCTGCAGTCGCTGACCCGCTTCCAGCACCTGGCCGCCGGTGACCTGATCATGACCGGCACCCCGGTCGGCACCGCGCTGAGTGCCCCGCCCAGACCGATCGAGATCATCGGTTCGCTGCTCCCGTCCGCGGTCAAGTGGAAAGCGTTCTTCAAACGCCAGTCCGGCAACCCCAAGTACCTGCACGACGGTGACCTAGTGGAGGCCGCGATCGCCACCGACGACGGTGCCGTCGACCTCGGTGCCCAGCGCAACACCGTGCGGTACGCGTGAACACCGACCTGCTGTGGCCGCGCTACGCGGGCCCCGCTGACCTTCGCGCGATCGAGGCAGTGCCGCTCGCGCAGCGCGGCCTGCCTGCCTCGACCTACCAGATCCTGCTGCGCGCCGCCACTGCCTGGCCTGAGCGCATCGCGATCAGCGTCCTGCCCGACGGACAACGCTGGCAGCAACCGGTGCAGCGCACCTTCGGCCAACTGTTGGGTGACGTGCACCGAACCGCGAATCTGTTGCGCCGCCTCGGTGTACGGCGCGGCGACGCTGTCGGCTTGATCGCGCCCAACTGCGACGAACTGATCACCGCCACCCTAGCCGCGCAGCTTGCCGGCATCGCCGCGCCGATCAACGCGGCGCTGTCGTCCCAGCACATCGGCGAGCTGCTGCGCCGCTCGGGTGCACGGGTGCTCATCGCCGCCGGACCCGCACTCGATCCGGCGGGCTGGGAGACCGCCCAGCACCTGGCTGGCGCCGGAGCCGTCGACACCCTGCTGTTGCTGCAACCCACCGGTACATTCGCCGAAGACGACCCACCACCGGAATCCTCGGGCGCAGCGGTCGGCTATCTGAGCCGACTGGCGCACGATCACGACGCCACCTACTTCTGCGGGGAACCGCCCGCCGCAGCAGACCTAGCCGCCTTGTTCCACACCGGCGGCACCACTGGCGCTCCGAAACTGGCCGCCCATACCCACGCCAACGAGGTGACCGACGCGTGGATGATCGCCGCTAACACGCTGCTCGACGAGGACTCAACGATATTCGCGGGTCTGCCGCTGTTTCACGTCAACGCCCTGATCGTCACCGCCTTGGCGCCGCTGCTGCGTGGACAGCACACGGTGTGGGCCGGCCCGCTGGGTTACCGGGACCCGGCGCTCTACGGCAACTTCTGGAAGATCGTCGAGCGGTATCAACTGTCGACGATGAGCGCGGTGCCGACCGTCTATTCCGTGCTGGCGAAGTGCCCGGTTGACGCCAACATCACGAGTATGCGGATGGCGATCGTCGGCGCCTCGGCGCTGCCGGGCGCGGTGCGCAAGGACTTCGAATCACACACCGGAATCAGCCTGGTCGAAGGCTACGGTCTCACCGAGGCGACGTGTGCCAGCGTGCGCAGTTTCCCCGACCACCCGCGACTGGGCTCGGTGGGCCAACGTCTGCCCTACCAACACCTCAAGACGGTGCGCATCGACGACGACGGCGCGTGGCATGACCTGCCGCGCGGCGCCGTGGGCACGTTGGCCATCAGCGGACCGACGGTGTTCGCCGGCTACGTCACCGGCCGCGACGCGGGTGAACACCTGTTGCACAGTCAGGGAAAGCTCGTCGACGGCTGGCTCGACACCGGTGACCTCGCCTGGATCGACGACGACGAGTTCGTGCACCTCGCCGGGCGCGCTAAGGATCTCATCATCCGCGGCGGCCATAACATCGATCCGGCAATGGTCGAGGATGCTCTCCTCGCGCATCCCGACGTGACGGGTGCGGCCGCTGTCGGCCGGCCCGACCGCCACGCCGGGGAGGTGCCGGTCGCCTATGTGACCCTGCGGCCTGGCGCGAGCGTCACCGCCGAGGCCTTACAGACGTGGGCCGGCGAGCACGTTGCCGAAGCCGCCGCGGCGCCCAAAGCAGTGATCATTCGCGACGCACTTCCGGTGACCGCCGTCGGCAAGCCCTACAAGCTGCCCCTGCGCGCTGATGCGGCTCGCACCGCCGTCGTCGAGGCCCTCGCCGGCCTCTCGGGTGTGGTCGCCGTCGACGTCACCACTGACGATGCCGCGGCGGTCGTCACGATCGCGGTCACTGCCGCCGCCGACCGCCAGGCCATCGATGAAGCGCTGACCCGCTATGCCCTCACCTGCCGCGTCACGGAGATCGCCTGATGACTCACCCCACCCGCACCACCTCGATGCTGTCGCCGCTCATGCTGCGCGGGGACATGACAAGAGACGTGGCCACCACCTACTGGGCGACCGAGCACGCCGAGAAAGTCAAGAAGCTGCCGAACCTCCTCGAATACAACCAGCGGCTGTTCTCGACGACCGATCACGGGTTCTGGCCTCGGGCACAAGGAATCGGCACCGCGATCGACGACACCTGGCGCTTCGACGGCTGTGCGGAGATTCGCTTCCGCAGCACGGCCGCAATAACGGCCACTGCGGTCCATGCCCGCGAGGTCTACCTCGACGAGCAGAACGTCTTTGCCCGGGTGCTGGGACACCCCACCGGCCCCGGCGGCGGACGGTGGTGGACCGACGGCTTCGACGACACCGTCGGCCACCACATCGCGCTCCTGCTGCGGCGACGACGCGGAGTCCGCGGCGGCGTTTTTCGGACGTTCGTGCATGAACGGATGGGCGCGGCGCTGCTCGCCGGCGGCGCTCGCGATCTGCGCAGCTACACCTTCCTGCCCTGGACGCCGCTGTTCCATACCTCACCCGGTGTTGGGCACGACAATCCACCGCAGCACCGCTACCACGCTGTGGTCCTGCTCGGGGCCGACAGCCGGGCCGCCGTCGACCAGCTATTCGACAGCGCCGCCGTCGCGGCGCTCCGCCGCGACCTGCACACCACCCTCACGGCGGTGCACGCCTACGGCATCGAACGCACGGTCCCGGTCATCCGCATGGGGTCGGGAGCATGAGCACCACGTCCTCCAGCTCACTGCTGGCACCGCTACAGATCGGGTCGCTCACCGTTGGCGGTCGGCTGTTCAAATCAGCGACCAGCGAAACGCGGTCGAGCGTCGACGGGTTCGTCACCGACGAACTACTCGAGTTCTACGCGCCCATGGCGGGGGCCGGCACACCGTTGATCGTCACCGGAAACCTGTACGTCTCGCTGCAGGGCAAATCCACCGAGCGGCAAGCCGGCATCGACGCCGACGACAAGAAGCCGGGCTTGCGTGACTGGGTGCAGCTTGCCCACGGCGGACACGCCCTGCTGATCGCGCAGCTCAACCACGGCGGCCGGCAAACCATCAAATCCGGGGTGCCGGGCCAGCCGACGGTATCGGCGTCGTCGGTACGCGAACCACTGTTCGGTACCAAGCCCCGATCGTTGCGCAGCGACGAGATACCAGGCGTCGTAAGCGATTTCGCATCGGCCGCCGAACGTGCGCGCGATGTCGGGTTCGACGGTGTGCAAATCCATGCCGCCCATGGGTATCTGCTCAGCCAGTTCCTGACCCCTCACACCAACAGGCGCACCGATGGTTACGGCGGCAGCCTCGACAACCGGATGCGGTTGCTGCGTGAGGTCTATCGGGCGGTCCGCAAGCGCGTAGGCGACGACTATCCGGTGCTGCTGAAGATCAACGGCACCGACATGATGCCGTTGCGTCGCGGCGCCGCCACTGCTGACTTGGTCCGGGTCGCACTCGCCCTACAGGACGACGGGATCGATGCCGTCGAGGTCTCTCGGGGCCACTACGAATCCTGGCCGGCGACGGTGTTGGGCCATTACCGGGGATTCATCAGGGCCGAGGTGTTCGAAGGCGCGGTCGCCGAACTGCCCTGGTATCGCCGCACGGCGATGCTAGCCGTGGCGCCGGCGGTCGAACGCGCTGCGGAACGGTTGGCACCCGGTGGCGAGGGGTTCAACCTCCCGCAAGCTGAACAATTCACCACCGCACTCGACATCCCGGTGATCTGCGTCGGTGGATTCCACACAAAGTCGGGCATGGAAGCGGCCATCGAATCGGGTCGGTGCGATGCGGTCTCCGCCGCGCGGGCATTCATCGCCGACCCGTACTTGTTCCAGCACATTCAGGCGCCGGCATCCGACCCGCCCGTCTGTGGGTACTGCAACGGCTGTATCGCCCGCCACGGGGGCAAGCCCATCGACTGCTACGTCGACGATATCCGCGCCCGCAAAGACCAGATGGTGGCCGCCGCTAAGCGCGCCACGGCCGGTAAGGAAGACACATGAGACTACGACGTGGCTTCGGCGCACGCCCCGAACAGTTCTCGCTGAACGGTGCGTCGGTCGCTGTGACCGGCGGAGCCGGCGGCATCGGTCGAGCGGTCGCCGCGCGTTTCGCACGGGCAGGGGCACGGGTGGCCATCGGTGACCTCGACCTGCGCGCGGCACGCAATCTTGCCAGCGAGATCGGTGGCGCAGCGATCGGGGTCGGGCTCGACGTCACGGACGAACGGTCCTTCTTCGCCTTCCTCGACGCCGCAGAAACAGCCAACGGCCCGTTGGCTGTTCTGGTCAACAACGCCGGCGTCGACTGGATGGGTCCGTTTCACACTGGAACTGACCACGACGCCCGCCGCGAAATCGGCGTCAACCTGATGGGACCTATCATCGGCTCCCGAATGGCCCTGCAGCGCATGCTGCCCCGCCGGCACGGCCACATCGTCAACGTCGCTTCATCGGCTGGTCGTGTACCGCAACCGGGAAGCTCGGTGTACACCGCCACCAAGCACGGCGTCGTCGGGCTCACCGAATGCCTGGCGCTGGAGTACCGCAACAGTGGGGTGCGCTTCTCCCTACTGCATCCGGGATACATTCCCACCGCGATGACCAGCGGGACCACTCGGCCGTCAAAGCTTTTGCCCACCGGTAGCCCCGAGGACTGCGCCCGCGCCGTGGTACGCGCGGTTCAACGCAACCGGTTCAACGTGTTCGCGCCTGCTGGCCAAGGTATCGGCATCAAACTCGGATACCTCGTCGGCCGATCGATCCGCGATCGTGTGCTGCTTTCGATGGGAATCAGCAAAATCGCCGCCGACGTGGATCCCGTGGCGCGTGCGCACTACCATCGGCGCGTTTTCGCGGATGAGCCCTTCGGTCAGGGGTCGTCATGAGCCAGCGCATGCCATCGGCCGGAGACGGTCCCGCTTCAGAAAGGGCAGGCAATGACTTACGACACCAACGGAGTGCGGCCGGTGCGCACACCATGGAACCGTGCGCTGGTAACCGGTGCCTCGGCAGGAATCGGCACCGCCTTCGCGCGCCAGCTCGCGCGCCGCGGTACCAACCTGGTCCTGGTTGCGCGCGACGAAACCCGGCTCAAGTCGCTGGCCGACGACTTGATGACCAGCCACCCCGTCGACGTGGAGGTGTTGCCCGCCGACCTGTCCGACCAGGCGTCCCTGTACACGGTCGAGCGACGACTTAGGGATGGCCCGTTCATCGACCTGTTGGTGAACAACGCCGGGATCGGCACTTTCGGCGCATTCTCCAGCACCGACATCGACACCGAAATGCGCACCATCGCCGTCAACGTGGTCGCACCGGTGCGGTTGACCCGTAGCGCCCTTGACCGGATGTGCGCAGCGGGACGGGGCACGATCATCACGGTGTCATCGATAGACGCCCTACAGCCCACCCCGTACCACGCCGTTTATGGCGCCACCAAGGCGTTCGTCAACAGCCTGTTCAGCGCCCTGCACGAAGAGACCCGCACCACACCGATCACCAGTACTGTCGTGATGCCTGGGTACGTGGCAACCGAATTCACGGCGCGCGCTGGGCTCCAGGGGGCCCTCGAGCGAGTCCCGGGCTGGCTGATGCTGACACCTGGACAGGTGGCCGCGGAGGCGTTGGGCGCTGCCGAGTCGGGCAAGACGATGTCAGTGCCGGGGAAGCGGTACAAGGTGCCCGCGGCTCTTCTGAGCGTGCTGCCGCATCGGCTCGGTCGCCGGATCTTCGCCGCCATTGCTCCGCCGCACTGAGTTCGTAACGGTGTGGAGCTATGCCGGCTCAGATCATCGGTTCCTTGTCGGCGGCCAGGTCCAACGCGATGTCGATGAGCATGTCTTCCTGGCCGCCGACCATGCCCCGACGCCCGGCCTCTTCCAGCAGGGTGCGCGCGTCGAGGCCGAAGCGTTCCGCGGCGGCTTCGGCGTGCCGCAGGAAGCTTGAATACACCCCCGCGTACCCCAGCGTCAAAGTTTCCCGGTCTACGCGCACCGGGCGTTCCTGCAGGGGGCGGACGATGTCATCGGCCGCGTCCTGCAGCGCATGCAGATCGCAGCCGTGGTCCCAGCCCAACTTGTCGGCGGCAGCGACGAACACCTCCAACGGGGCGTTGCCGGCGCCCGCACCCATGCCGGTCAGTGAAGCGTCCACGCGGTGTGCGCCGTGCTCCACGGCGACGATCGAGTTGGCTACCCCGAGCGACAGGTTGTGATGCGCGTGAATGCCGATCTCGGTGGCCGCCATGAGGGTTTGGCGCAGCGCGTCGACTCGGTTCGCGATATCGTGCATAGTCATCGCCCCGCCGGAGTCAACGACATACACGCAGGTGGCGCCGTAGCTCTCCATCCGCTTGGCCTGGCTGGCCAGCACATCCGGTGCGGCCAGGTGGCTCATCATGAGAAACCCGACGGTGTCCATGCCGAGATCGCGGGCGGCGGCGATGTGGTGGGCGGAGATGTCGGCCTCGGTGCAATGGGTGGCCACCCGGACCACGCTGGCACCGGCCCGATGGGCGTCTTTGAGGTTGCGCACGCTGCCGATGCCGGGCAGCAGTAGGGTTGCGACCCGGGCGCGGCGCACCACGCTGGCGACGGCTTCGATCCATTCCAGATCGGTGTGAGCGCCGAAACCGTAGATGCAGCTAGATCCGCCCAGCCCGTCACCGTGCGCGACCTCGATGGAATCCACCCCGGCGGCATCCAGTGCCGCGGCGACTTCCACCGCCTGCCCGAGGCTGTACTGGTGGCGCACGGCGTGCATGCCATCGCGCAGGGTGACATCGCTGAGGTAGAGATTCATGGTGTGGCTCCGGCGGTTTCGGCTTCGTGGGCAACGATGCGTTCTGCGGTGGCCTTGGCCGCGGAGGTCATGATGTCGAGGTTGCCCGCGTAGGCCGGCAGGTAGTGGGCGGCGCCGGTGACCTCAAGCAACACACTGACCCGCGTTCCGACGAACTTGCCGGTTTCCGGGATGTAAAGCGGGTTCTGCGCGCTGAACGCCTCGAACTGCACCCGCTGTTTGAGCCGGTAGCCGGGCACATAGCCTCGGACGCGCTCGACCATCGCGAGCACATCGGCTTCGATCTGCCGATGATCGGGTTCCCCGTCGACCAGGCAGTACACCGTGTTGCGCATCAATACAGGCGGATCGGCGGGGTTGAGGATCATCACCGCCTTACCGCGCTGGGCGCCGCCGACGGACTGCAAGGCGGTGGCGGTGGTTTCGGTGAACTCGTCGATGTTGGCGCGGGTGCCCGGGCCGGCGGACTTGGACGAAATCGACGACACAATCTCGGCGTAGGACACGATGCCGCTCTGCGCCACCGCGGCGACAACCGGCACCGTCGCTTGCCCGCCGCAGGTCACCATGTTCAGATTCGGCGCATCGAGATGGTCCTCGAGATTGACCACCGGCACGCAATAAGGCCCGATGGCGGCAGGGGTGAGATCCAGCATCCGCACCCCGGTGGGAGCCAGCCTGGCCCAGTTGGCCCGGTGCGCTGCCGCCGAGGTGGCGTCGAAAACGAGGTTGATGTCACCGAAGTTCGGCATAGCGAGTAGGCCGTCGACACCACGGGCGGTGGTCGCCACCCCCATCCGGGTAGCGCGGGCCAAGCCGTCGGAGTTCGGGTCGATGCCCACCATGGCGGCCACCGTCAGCGGACCCTCATCGCGCAGGATCTTGATCATCAAATCGGTGCCGATATTGCCCGACCCGATGATGGCCACCGGCCAGGTGCAAGGTGCGGTCATGGTTTGCCTAACTGAAGCGCAGCGACACGGCGCCCAGACCGCCGATAATGGCGGCGGCGTGGTCGCCGGGACGGACGAATGCGGCCGACGTGAACGACCCCGACATGACGAATTGGCCAGGCAGGATCTCGGTGCCGAACCGCGTTAAGGCGTTGGCCAGCCACGCAACCGCGGCAGCCGGGTCGCCCATCACCGCCGTCCCAACACCGGAGTAGACGTCGGTTGCGTTCAGAGACAAGGACGCCCGCGCCTGGGGCAGATCAAGATGGCCAGCTGGCACCCAGTCGCCGAGGACGACCGCGCCGGAACTGGCGTTGTCGGCGACGGTGTCAGGCAGGGTCAACTTCCAGTCGGCGATCCGGCTGTCGACGACCTCCAGCGCCACCGCGACCGCCTCGGTTGCGGCGTACACCTGCTCGACGGTGACTCCCGGACCGCGCAACGGCGCGCGCACCAGGAAGGCGACTTCGGGTTCAACACGGGGCGCGCAGAACTGGGCGGCCGACACGGCCGAGCCATTGGTCAGCACCATATCGTCGAGGATGTAGCCGAAGTCGGGTTCATCGACGCCGAGCAGGGTTTGCATCGGTGCGGAGGTCAGGCCGATCTTGTGCCCGATCAGGTTGCGGCCTTCACGAAGCCGGCGGGTTAGGTTGAGCTGCTGGATGGCATAGGCGTCGACGACATCCAGTCCCGGATAGCGCTCGGTAAGCGGACCTATCGGCGTTTGAGTGATGCGGGCAGCGTCCAATAGTTGGGTGGCTTCGCCGATGTGGCCGGTGGTCAGCGTCATCGGCTGCCCTGCTCGTCGATGAGACGACGCGCGGTGTCGACCACGGACCGGCCGTGCAGTTCGAACAGCGCGACCAGATCGACGGAGTCGCCGCCGATCTCTTTGGCGATGAACAACCCGTCCGCGCCCGCCAACGCATAAGTGGCCAATCCGTTCACATCGGCGTCAGAAAGCTCAGGTGCCAGCTCCCGAAGCATCTGGGTCAGTTGCAAGAAGGCCTGCGCGCGGGTTTGTAGAAACATGGCGCGGGCGCGCGGTTCGACGGGGCGGCGCTCCAGCGCCAGCATCAGACCCAACCGGATGAAGTCCGGGGATTCCAGCAACGCCTTGGCGACCTGCCCGGCCACATCCACCGCACGCTCAGGTGCCGTGCCTTCGTCGGGGACCTGCCAGGCGGACAACCACGTCCCGAAACTGCGCTCGATCACCGCCGCGATCAGATCGTCTTTGTCCTTGAAATGCCAGTAGATCGAACTGGCTGGCAAGCCGCACGTGGCGCTGACCAGCGCGATGCTGGTGCCCTCATAGCCGCGTTCGGCGGCAATCTCGGTGGCAGCGTCCAGGATGCGTTCCCGCGACAGTGCACCGTCGGCACGTTTACGCCGCTTGGGCGAAGCCTTACCTGCCATCTCCGCGCTCCTTGCCTTCGGGCCTTGACTCCGTAGTGATCGCTACATTACCGTAGTGATCACTACGGATCAAGTATCACGCCGACGAGAGAGAAATCGTGACTACCGCAGACACCTACGACGTGGCATTGATCGGCTATGGGCCGACCGGCGCCACCGCCGCAAACCTGTTGGGTCAGTACGGCCTGAAAGTGCTTGTGGTTGAACGCGATCCCGATGTGTACGACCGGGCTCGGGCGATCTCCACCGATGAGGAAGTCATGCGGGTGTGGCAGTCGGTCGGTTTAGCGGAGCGGCTACAGCAGGACATGCTGTGCGACCGGCCGGTCGCGTTTGTCGACGCCAAAGGGGTGCCATTCATCGAGACCACGATCGCCTCACGCGGCTCGGGGCACCCGCCGCAACAGTTCCTGTATCAGCCGGCGGTCGACCACGTGCTGCGCGAGGGTGCCCAGCGCTTCGCCGGCGTCGACGTCCTGCTGGAGCACGAATGCCTGCGGGTGTTGCCCAAGGCCGACGGTGTCGAGCTGATGTGCGCTGACCTGCGCACCGACACCTTCAAGCGGTTCCGGGCGTCGTATGTGATTGCCGCCGACGGCGGTTCGTCGCCCACTCGGGGTCAGCTGGGGGTTGGCTATTCGGGCCGCACTTACGGTGAGCGGTGGGTCGTTATCGACACCAAGGTGCTCAAGGAGTGGGATGCCCACGACCGATTGCGGTTCCACGCCAATCCGGCTCGCCCGATGGTCGACTGTCCCACCCCGCTCGGGCATCATCGCTGGGAGTTTCCCGCCCGCACCGACGAGGACGAACAGCTGCTCCTGCGGGATGAGGAGATCTGGAAGGTGCTGAGCGTCCAGGGCATCACACCGGAGCACGTCAAGATCCTGCGGGCAGTGATTTACAGCCACCACGTCCGCGTCGCCGACCGGTGGCGGGTGGGCCGCGTCTTTTTGGCCGGTGACGCCGCACATGCCATGCCGCCGTGGATCGGGCAGGGCATGTCGGCGGGGGTGCGAGACGCGGCCAACCTGTGCTGGAAACTCGCCGCCGTGATCAAGGGGCAGGCGCCGGACTCGCTGCTGGACTCCTATCAGGCCGAACGCAAACCGCATGTCACCGAAACGACCCGGCGCGCCTGCATGGTTGGTCGGGTCATCACCGAGCCCAACCAGGCCATCGCCGCGGTGCGCAACCACGTCATCCGGGCGCTGACCCGGGTTCCCGGGGCGGAGGCGGCTGCCCAGAAGCTGACCTGGATCCCCGCTGCCCGATACGTCGACGGCTTCTTTGCTGCTGGTGGGCGCCGTGCCGTGGGGTGGCAGATGCCCCAGCCCTGGGTGACGAACGCCGCAGGCGCCAAGGTTCGCCTCGATGATCTCCTCGGCGGGAAGTGGACCGTCCTGCACACCGGCGCGCCACCAAGTGGCGCATCGGCCTGGGCAGCACTGGGCGTCCCGATGTTCCGGATCGACGAACCCAGCCTCACCCGTTGGCTGCACCGCAAGAAAGCCGCCGCCGTGGTGGTGCGTCCGGACGGATTCATCTATGCCGCAGCCCCAACCGGGCAGCCGCTGCCACCGCCCCCGGCCGGCTACACCTTCTCCACTGCGACCAGAACCGAGGCCACCGCATGACCGTCACCGACGCCCCCGCAAGCGGGAGGTACCCCCAGACCGAGCGCACCGTCCCCGTCGCCGGCAAGCCGATCTTTGTCACCGAGGCCGGCGCCGGGGCTGCGGTGGTGCTACTGCACGGCGGGGGACCGGGCGCCTCCGGGGTGTCGAACTACTCCCGCAACATCGATGCGCTGGCGCAGAACTTTCACGTCATTGTGCCCGACATGCCCGGGTACGGGCGGTCGGTCAAGGGCGTCGACCAGGCTGACCCGTTCGGGTACCTCGCCACCATGATCCGCGGCCTGCTCGACGAACTCGGCGTCGACACGGCGCATTTGGTCGGCAACTCCTATGGCGGCTCGTGCGCGCTGCGGCTCGCCCTCGATACCCCGGCCCGAGTCGGGAAGCTGGTGCTGATGGGACCTGGCGGGATCGGCACCACCCGCGGCGCGCCGACCGCTGGACTGAACGCCCTGCTGTCCTACTACGGCGGTGATGGCCCCAGCCGCGCCAAGCTGGAAGCGTTCATCCGCACCTACCTGGTGTACGACGGAGCATCGGTGCCCGACGAGCTGATCGACCTGCGGTACGCGGCCTCCATCGATCCGGACGTTGTTGCCGATCCGCCGCTGCGGAGGCCGTCGGGCCCAATGGCGCTGCGCACGCTGTGGCGGATGGACCTCACCCGCGACAAACGCCTTAAGACGTTGCCCACGCCGACTTTGGTGTTGTGGGGGCGCGACGACAAGGTCAACAAGCCCGCCGGTGGGCCGATGCTGCTCAACTTGATGCCCAACGCCGACTTGGTGATGACGTCGCGGACCGGGCACTGGATGCAGTGGGAGCGCGCCGAACTGTTCAACCGGGTCGTCACCGAATTCCTGCAGTCATGATCACCACCGCAGCACCGTCGGTGTTCGGCAACGTGCACCTCGGTTACCTGGTCATCGAAACCGAGAAGTTCGCCGACTGGCGCCGGTTCGGCCGCGACGCCATCGGCATGCACCTCGACGACACGCTGCCCGATGCGATCCGCTTCCGGCTCGACGGCAACGCCTGCCGATTCCTGCTGCGGCGCGGCCCCGCCGAAGACGTCACCGCACTGGGCTGGCAACTCGACGATCACGCCGGTTTCGACGAGATCATCGCCCGCGTCACCCGGCACGGCGTGCCGATCAGCGAGGGCACCGCGGAGGAGGCCGCGCTACGCGGCGTCGAGCGCCTGGTCCGCTTTCCTGGGCCCAACGGGCTTGCGCAGGAGATCTTTACCCGCGCCCGCGCCGCCGATACGCCGCTGGACATGGCGGTGCGCGGCGGCTTCGTCACCGGCGACGCCGGCATCGGCCACGTCGCGGTCACCACGAAGCGGCCCCATCAGATGCGCGGCTACTACACCACGGTGTTCGACGCGCGCCTGTCCGACTACATCGACGAAACCATCACCGGTGTCAAGCTCAAGATCCGGTTCCTGCGCGTCAATCAGCGTCACCATTCGGTGGCGATCGCCGCGGTGAACCGGTTGCCGATCAACCCGATCCGCACCCGTATCCAGCACCTCAACGTTCAGGTCGCCGATCTCGACGACATGGCTGCGGCCTACCAGCGGGTCAAAGGCCTGGGCTTTCACATGGCGCTGGCGGTGGGTCAGCACACCAACGACCGCGAACTGTCCTTCTACGCGAAGACGCCGTCGGGTTTCGAATGGGAGGTCGGCTGGAATCCTCTCATCGTCGACGAAAGCACCTGGGAGCCCGCCACGCATCAGGGGATCAGCGTGTGGGGCCACACCCCGGAGGGGCAGACCATCATCGATAAACTCACCCAATTCGCGACCGGCGCGGCGTCGCTGGTGCGCCGTGAAGATACCGTTCCCGCGCTGGCCGGCGCGGGAATGCGGGACGACTAGCCACCGGAAGGAATACGCCATGCTCAGGATCGACACTCACCACCACATGATCCCGCCGGAGTACCGGAAAGCATTGCAAGCCGCCGGGATCGACGAGGCTGGCGGGCGGGCGCTGCCCGACTGGAGCCCGGAGTCCTCGCTGCAGACCATGGCTGAACTCGACACGGCCACCGCCATCTTGTCGGTGTCCACCCCGGGTACCACTTTTTTGGCCAACGCCGCCGATGCTGCCTCGCTGGCCCGCGACCTAAACGACTATTCGGCACAGCTCATTGCCGACCACTCGGATCGGTTCGGGTTCTTCGCCACCATCCCGTTGCCGCACATCGACGAATCCGTCGCAGAAACGGTGCGGGCGCTCGACGAGCTGAAGGCCGACGGGGTGGTGCTGCTGGCCAACAACGCCGGCACCTATCTCGGACAAGAAGGCCAGGATGCGCTGTTCGCTGCCCTCAACGAGCGCTCCGCGGTGGTTTTCATTCACCCCGCCGACCTGCCCGGTCCCACCGTCCCCGGGGTGATGCCGTTCGCCGCCGACTTCCTGCTCGACACCACTCGCGCCGCGTACCTGCTGGTGCGCAACGGTATCCGCCGCCGCTACCCGAACATCCGGTTTATCCTCAGCCACGCCGGCGGCTTCGTGCCCTACGCGTCGCACCGGATGGCGGTGGCGATCATGGGCGACACCGGCGCCAGCCCGGCCGACTCCCTCGATGACTTCGCCGGCTTCTACTTCGATACCGCGCTGTCCTCCAGCGCCGCGGCGCTGCCCAGCCTGCTGGCCTTCGCTAAACCGGGCCACATCACCTTCGGATCCGACTGGCCGTTCGCGCCGGTTGCCGCCGGCAAGCTGTTCGCCGCGGGGCTGGAGAACTACCCTGGTCTCGACACGCAGGCACGCAACGCCATCGACCGCGCCAATGCGCTCGCCCTGTTCCCGCGGCTCGGTACCCCGCCTGCACCGATTCCGCAGTCGCAGGTTCAGCGGTTGCGTAGCACCGCCAGCCGCTTCACCATGCGGGCCGTCGCTCGGCTGATCAGTACCAGCTGACCGCGTCGGGTGTGAGGAGACTTTCGTGTCATCTGTGCTCTACCGGCTAGGCCGGCTTGCCGCCCAGCGGCGCCGCTGGGTGCTCGTGGTGTGGCTCGTCGTGCTTGCCGTGGCCGGCGGCGGTGCGCTGCTGAACAACGGCACCGATGACACCTTCGAAATACCTGGCACCCAGTCACAGAACGCGCTTGACTACCTGGGCCGGGTGTTTCCCGAAGTCAGCGGAACGTCGGCGCAGCTGGTCATCGCCGTGCCGCCGGGGCAGGACGTCACCCGGCTCGCTCCCGGGCCGACCGCCCACGCCGTGGCGCAGATCAAGAAGATCGACCAGATCGCCGCGGTGATCAACCCATTCGACCCCACGCCGCAGGGGCAGCCCGCCGGCGGTCCCGCCCCGCGGATACAGGGTGCGGTGTCCGGTGACCATCGCGCGGCGATTATCACCGCGCAGCTCACGGTGGCGCTCGCCGATGTCAAACCGGCCACCAAGGATCAGCTCACCGCCATCGGCACCGAGCTGTCCGCGGCAATCGGGCACGGAGCGACCGTAGATGTCGGCGGACCCGCGTTCTCCAACCCAATGCCCAAACTCAGCTCCACCGAGGGGATCGGTCTGTTGATCGCCCTTTTCGTGCTGCTGCTGGTGTTCCGCTCGCTAATCGCTGCCGGCATGCCGCTGCTGACCGCGATCCTAGGAGTGGGAATCTCGGTCGCGCTGATCTACGCGGCTACGCTGCTGACAGCGGTGTCCTCCACCGCGGTGATGCTGGCCGTGATGCTCGGCCTGGCCGTAGGAATCGACTACGCGCTGTTTCTGCTCTCGCGGCACCGCAGCCAGCTCGCCGAGGGGATCGAGGTCGAGGAATCCATCGCGCGGGCTACCGCGACCGCCGGCTCCGCAGTGATCTTCGCCGGGCTGACCGTGATGATTGCACTGGTGGGTCTGTCCGTGGCGGGCATCCCGTTCTTAACTACGATGGGCCTGGCCGCGGCGGTAGGGGTGACTGTGGCCGTGTCCGTCGCGGTGACCTTGATCCCGGCGCTGATGGCCTTCGCTGGAGAACGTTTGCGGCCCAAGGCGGCCAGAACGCGGCACAAGGAATCCTCAAAACGCGCATCGCTCAGCCGATTCTGGGTGCGGCTGGCTACCCGGATCCCGGCGCTGACCGTGCTGGTGTTGGTCGTCGGCCTCGCACTCTGCGCGCTTCCGGCCGCCGATTTGCGGCTCGCCTTGCCGGACAATGGGACCGAAGAAAAGGGTACGCCCGCACGGGATACCTATGACACGGTGAGCGAGCGCTTCGGGCCAGGCTACAACGGTCCCCTCATCGTGACCGCCGATATCATCACCAGCACCGACCCGGTAGGCGTCGTCAATGCGATCGCCGACGAGCTCAGCCGACTACCGGGGGTGGCCAGCGTGCCGTTAGCGACACCGAACCCGAAGGCCGACACCGGGATTATCCAAGTGGTGCCAGCCGCTGCCCCCGACACCGCCCAAACAGACGAGTTAGTGCAAGCCATCCGTGACCAGCGGCAGCACTTCCGGGACACCTATGGCGTGGACACGGCGGTCACCGGTATCACCGCGGTGGGCATCGACGTCTCCGCACAGCTCGGTGCCGCCCTGTTACCGTTCGCCATTCTGGTGGTCGGGATCTCCCTGGTCCTGCTGGCAATGGTGTTCCGCTCCATCTGGGTACCGGTCAAGGCCACCGCCGGGTACCTGCTGTCGGTGGGAGCCGCGTTCGGTGCCACCTCGTACGTCTTCCAACAAGGCCACTTGGCGGGCGCGTTGGGTGTCACCCGCACCGGCAGCGTGGTCAGCTTCCTGCCGATCATCTTGATGGGGGTGCTATTTGGGTTGGCGATGGACTACGAGGTGTTCCTGGTGTCGCGAATCCGTGAAAATTATGTGCACCAGGGTGATCCGCACCAAGCCATTCAGTCCGGCTTCGTCTCAGCCTCACGGGTAGTGGTCGCGGCGGCAGTGATCATGTTCGCGGTGTTCGCGGCGTTCGTGCCAGAGGGCAGCGCCGTCATCAAGCCGATTGCGTTCAGCCTGGCCATCGGCGTGTTCGTGGACGCATTCCTGGTACGGATGACGCTAGTCCCGGCGGTGTTGGCGTTGCTCGGCCGTCACGCGTGGGGGCTGCCCGGATGGGTAGATCGCCGGCTGCCGATCTTCGACGCTGAAGGAGACGCCCTCATGCGGGAACTACGCCTTGCCGACTGGCCGTCGGCGGGAGCCAACGACGCGATCAACGCCCGCGGATTGCACCGCGAGGACGACCGCGGCCACGTCATCTACTCAGGAGTGGATCTGACGCTGAGCCGAGGTCGAATCCTGGTGATACATGGCCACAATGCCGCTGGCAAGAGCGCGCTGCTCTTCACCCTGGCCGCCCGAGTGCGTCGCATCGACGGCGACCTGAAAGTGCTCGGCCACGTGCTACCGCAGCACATCAGCACTGTGCGTCGTAAAGTGGCGGTGATCTCCTGCCACGAAGCGCCTGATCCGGCCGCCGAGGTGGGGGCCGCCCTGGCGGGCAACATTGAACTCATCCTGCTCGACGATGTCGACATTGTCGTTCGCGCGGACTCGAGAAGCAAGCTGCGTCAATATCTTTCCAACCGGACGACCGCCGCAGGTAAGCCGGCAACGTTCGTGCTCACCTGCCAAGATCCCGACTTGGTCGACGACCTGCTCCCGGCAACCTCGATGGCCACGTTTGAGTTGAATCCCAAAACAGTCGAGGTGGCGTGATGATCAAACCGTTCGTCAACTCCGCGCGCGCGACGGCATCGGGTCCTCTCACATGGCGCACTTGGGTGGGACTAGTCATTCTGCCCATCCTGGTCATGAGCCTGTTCATTTGGGCGTTCTGGTCGCCGCAGACCAATCATGGTGCGGCCAAAGCTGCCGTCGTCAACAACGACCGGCCGGTCACCGTCAACGGCAAGCTGCTGCCCCTCGGTCGAGAACTAGCCGGCAACCTGACCCACTCGGAAGCCGCGTACACCTGGGTGCTCACCGACGCCGCCGATGCCGAAAGAGGGCTCGCCCGCGGCGAGTACGGGGCCGTCGTCGCGATTCCGGAGGATTTCTCCGCCAAGGCGACATCCTCGGCAAGCGATAACCCGCTGCAGGCCGGGCAGGCCGAGTTGCGGGTGCAAACGTCGAACGCCACTGGCGTCGCCGATCCGGTGATCAGCACACAGGTGGCCCAGGTCGTGCTGCATACGCTCAACCAGCAGATCGTCCAGACCTACCTGGAGAACGTCTACCTGTCGTTCTCCAGGATCCATGATCAATTGGGCCAGGCGGCCGACGGCGCGGCACAGCTTGCCAGCGGCGCGGGCCAGCTCGAAACCGGTGCCGGACAACTCTCGTCGGGGACGGGCCAGCTCGCCGCCGGACTCGGCGACGCGCAGAGTCGAGTATCGACGGTCACCGGTCCGCTGCACCAACTTCCTGCGCCGCCGGGACCATTGTCCGGCGCGGCCAGCCAAATCGAACAACTCGCGGCCGGGCTCGACACCGCAGCCAGCGGGGCAAACCAGGTCAATGATGGTGCCCACCAGCTAGAAGGCGGAATCGGACAGCTTTCCGCCGGCGCGCACCAACTGGCCGACCAGCTCGCGCAGGGACGCGATCAGGTGCCGGTCTACAACCAGGCAGAGCGCGACCGGCTGAAGAACGTCGCCGCCACCCCGGCCGTCGCCATCACCGATAGCACCAACATCGGCGCCGCCGTGGCTGCGGTCGCCATCACTTTGGCGCTATGGGCCTGCGCGTTGGGCACATATGTGATCACCCGGGCCGTGCCAGGCGCCGTACTCACCTCCCGCGAATCAACCTGGATGATCGTCGTCCGTGCCGCCTGCCCCGGTCTAACGGTGGCAGTGCTCGCCGCCGTCGCGCTCACTACCATGCTGATCCCCATCCTGGATATCGCAGTGGTGCGGTGGTTCGAGTTGCTCGGCGTCACCTTGCTGACCGCGCTCACATTCATTGCGCTCAACCAAGCGGTCACGGCGATCTTCAAACGGCCCGGCCGGTTCGCATCGATCGCAGTGCTCGTCCTGGCGTTAGTCACGAGCTTGATGTCGACAATCCCTGCCACGCTGCACACGATCGGCAGCTACCTGCCGACGCACCCAGCCATCCTCGCCTTGCGCGGTGTGATTATCGGTTCAGATGTCGCCGTCACCGGTGTCGCACAGCTTGCCGGATGGCTGGTGGTCGGCGGGCTGGCGACAGTCCTGGTGACCGAGCAACGCCGCACCCTCGACAGCAAGCAGTTACGACTCGGATCAGCTCTGACTGCGGCGACATAACTGCGTGGTCGCCGCCGGTCGCTGTCGCGTGATCCGCGCCTAGTGTCCTGCGTCTGAATCCCGTTTACGGGTGTGGGGCAGGATTTCGTCGGCGGTCTTGGTCCACACGAACGGGTGGCAACGGCCCGACAACGCGCAGCTCGCACGGTGTAGTCCGCCACTGCCGCTGCGCCCGCAGAACAGCGGAACCGTCAGCGATCCGACAGCCATGAATCTGTGGATCTACCTGCGAGTCGCGCGGCAGAGGGTCAGGCGAGAGATGCCCGCGGACTCCTGCGTCCGGCACACCTTCCCTGCGCATTCTGCTGCTCGAGCTGCTGCGTTGATCAGTATTCGACGGCCGTGAATGTGTGGGCTTGTGCTCCGGTGAAGCAGTTGCTGTTGATGCTGCCGGCGAGGATTCCGATCAGGTAGGGCAGTAGTCCGTCGGGGTGGTAGTCCCAGGCTTGAACCTGCCCGTACAGGATCGGCCACCGGTTCGGGTCGTCGCCGGTGCGATGCCAGAAGCCGACATCGCCGTCGCTGCCGATTCCCCAACTCAGGTAGGGCGGTGCAGCGTTCGGGCCGCCCAGGTCGACGGTGTGCAGTTGTCCGTCGGGTAGCCGCGCGAGGTCGGGTTCCGGGTCGTCGGCGAGGTCTTCACGGATCATGGTCAGGAATCCGTCGACCTCGGCGGGCCCGGCTGTGGTGATGCTGTGCTCGCCCTCTCCCGGGGCCCACAGTCGGACGGTGTCGAAGAACAGTCCCTCGCCGTAGGTGTCGACCAGCGTTTTGTAGTCGTCGGGAAGCGTTGTGTGGAGGGTCTTTTCAGCTGCGTGCCAATCTTGCCGCCGCACGAAGGTCGGCGGCGGGATGAGCGCGGTGAGCTGGCTTATTTCAGTGGCCATGGTCCCTTGTAGTTCGTGATGATCAGCTGGTCGGGCCGGATCAGTTGGTTCCCGTCCGTGTCGATAGCAGAGATCCTAATGTCGGTCGTAGTCGGCCGTAGCCGTTGCCGTAGCGTGGGGTCGCCTTTGTACACGCCAGCCCGCAGGTGACCGCGGGCGAAGTTGCCCCGCAGGTTGGCCGGAATGTCGTTCCACCCTGGTGGGAGTGTTTTCAGGCGATTCCCAGGGCACCGGCGGTTAACCGCCAAAGCCGTTCGGCCACCTCGCCAGGGTCGGGAGATGGGGTGATACGCAGCTGTTGGGCGATAGCGTGGCGCAGTCCGCCGATGACGAAGGGGCCGGCGCCGTCGGGATCGATGTCCGCCGGTAGCTGTCCCGATCGCTGCCCGCGGCGGATGTTCTCGGCGGCGTTGTCGCTCATGGTCTGGAGGTAGACGGATTCGAGCTCGGCGAGTTGTGGATCGAGGGCTGCACGGTTGAGCAGGATCGACGCTAGCGGGTCGGCGAAGTGGTAGCCGACGAACCGGCGGGTGCGTTCGTGCTCGCGGGTGCCCCAGTCGGCACCGGCGGGCAGGTGCGCATCGGCGATGGCGTGGCGAAGTCCTTCGTAGAACGCGTCGTAGATCGCGGCCAGCAGCCCGCCTTTGGAGCCGAAGTGGTGGTAGAGCGCACCGGTGGTGAGCCCGGCGCGGCGGGTGAGCGCGCCGAGTTCCATCACACCGTTGCCGCGGACCAGTTCTTCGCGGGCGGCGTCGAGCAGCTGTTGACGTCCGACCGGGGCCCGTGCCATAGTCGCGAACATAACATAATTAGATTATGTTGATCGAGGAGCACCATGAGCGCCGAAGTGTCGTCCCTGACCGACCTGGGTGGTGATCTGGCCGGCACCTATCGCCGGACCGCCAGCAGCGGCGAGACCGTTGATGCGGCGGTCGTGCAGGCGGATCTGGCCGCCGTCCAGCGCGATGGCTACGTCATTCTGCCCGATCTGCTGACGTCCGAAGAGCGCTCTGAGATCCGCGAGGCTGTGTCGCCGCTGTTGGATCGGCACGGCCGCAACCGGTTCGAGGGGCATCGCACCCAGCGGGTGTACAGCGTGCTGAACAAGACCCGCACCTGCGATCGCATCGCCGACCATCCGCGGGTGTTGGCGTTGCTGGATCGGCTGTTCTTGCCCAACTACCTGCTGTCGATGCTGCAGGTGATCAACATCGAGCCCGGCGAGCACGCGCAGATGCTGCACACCGACGACGGCTTTTACCCGATCCCGCGGCCGCGTGCCGCGCTGAGCGCGGCGACCATTTGGGCGATCGACGATTTCACCGCCGACAACGGGGCCACCGAGATCGTCGCGGGCAGCCATCGCTGGGACGATCGTCTGCCCAGCGAGTCTGACCGCGAACCCGTGATCATGACGGCCGGGTCTTGTGTGTTTTTCCTGGGCACCTTGTGGCACGGCGGCGGAGCCAACGGTTCGCCCCATCCGCGCCTGGCCGCCACCGCGCAATACTGCGAGCCCTGGCTGCGTCCCCAAGAGGCGTTCACCCTCTCGATGACCCGTGACACCGTGCGCGCGGTGTCCGAGGACATTCGTCGCATGCTCGGCTACAGCATCCATCCGCCGTTCATCGGGCAGGTCGACGGCATGCACCCCAAACGGCTGCTCGAGTAGCCGCCGTGGCGGGTACGGTCTGTGCATGCAGACCCTGTCCCCGGCCGACTGCTACCACATCGGCCTGATCGTTCCCGACATCGAGGATGCCGCAAGGCGATTCAGTACGGCCGGCGGTTATCAGTGGACGAAGCCGGTGGAGTACACCTTGGCGGTCACCACCGCGGGCGGCGACTATCAGGTGCCGTTCCGGTTCGTGTATTCGCTGCAGGCACCGCATCTGGAACTGGTGCAGGAGGTGCCCGGCACCGTCTGGACCGCGCCCGCCGGCGCGGCCGCGCATCACCTGGGCTATTGGGTCGATGACATCGCCGCCGCCGCGGCCCGACTAGAAGCGGCCGGTTACCGGTTGGAGGCCCGCCCCAGCGGCGACACCCTGTCCACCTTCGCCTACTACACCGACCCGGCCGGTGTCCGCATCGAAATCGTCGACCGGGCGCTGTTCCCCGACTGGCCGGGGTTCTTGGCGGCCATGACGGCTTGAGAGGCGCAGCGGATACCGGTCACAAAAAACGACGAATCAAAAAACCACGGGCAAGATGAGCCCGGAGGGGCGCGACCAGCGTGAGGTGTCGCGCCCAGCGGCGCCGAGCCTCAGCTGGCGTTGGCGAGGGGGTGCCAGTCCTCGAACTGCTCCGAGGTGTCGCCCTCTACCAGCACGTCGCCGTGGTAGAGAGCTTCGAAGTCAACCTTGATGACGTCGGCACTCGAGTCGTCGATCCACATGTCACTGAGCGTATGGGTAACCATTAAGGAATCTTTGAGTCACGATTCGGAAAATGGTGGCAATCCTACCGATGGGTAGGTTTTGCCACGTCGCCGTTGTGGTGGCCCCGTGGGCGGCACATCCCTGCGACCCAGATCACGCCCGAGCGGGCCAGGACACGCCTTGACCCCCCTTGGTTAACGGCGGTAAGTTACCGCAGATATCCAAGGGGAAGGAGCCGTCGTGCTGCACCGCATCGCGCTTTTGGCTATCGCCGCACCGCGGCGGGTCATCGCCGTCGCCGTCCTGGTCCTGATCGGCGCCGCAGTCTTCGGTGTCCCGGTCGCCAAGAGCCTGTCCGCGGGCGGCTTCCAGGACCCGTCGTCGGAATCGGCTCAGGCCACCCGGCTGCTCGCCGACAAGTTCGGCCAAAGCGACCAGCAGCTACTGATCGTGGTGACCGCACCCGACGGCGTGGGCAGCGCCGCCGCCCGCGCGGTGGCCACCGAGATCGTCGACCACATCACCCGGTCGGGGTTGGCCTACAACGTCAGCCCGTGGCCCTCGCCACTGGTCAGCAAGGACGGCAAATCCGGGGTGATCGTGGCCAACCTCAAGGGCGGGGAAAACAACGCCCAGAAGTACGCCAAAACCCTGGCCGATGAGGTGGTCCACGACCGGGACGGGGTCAGCGTCCGCGCCGGCGGCGTGGCGATGGTGTACGCGCAGATCAACGGGCAGACCCAGCATGATCTGCTGCTGATGGAGTCCCTGGCGATCCCGTTGAGCTTCCTGGTGCTGGTCTGGGTGTTCGGCGGCGTCTTGGCCGCGGCCGTGCCGGTCGCGATCGGCGGGCTGGCGATCGTCGGATCGATGGCGGTGCTGCGCCTGATCACCTTCAGCACCGACGTGTCGATCTTCGCGCTGAACCTGACCACCGCGATGGGGTTGGCGCTGGCCATCGACTACACGCTGCTGATCATCAGCCGCTACCGCGACGAACTCGCCGACGGCGCCGAGCCCAACCAGGCGCTGGTGCGCACCATGGTCACCGCCGGGCGCACCGTGCTGTTCTCGGCGACCACCGTGGCGCTGTCGATGTCGGCGATGGTGCTGTTCCCGATGTACTTCCTCAAATCGTTTGCCTACGCGGGGATTGCGACGGTGGTGTTCGCCGCCGCCGCCGCGGTGGTGGTGACCCCGGCCGCGATCGTGCTGCTGGGCCCGCGGCTGGATGCGCTGGACGTACGGCGGCTGACGCGGCGGGTGCTGGGTCGGCCCGACCCGGAACCCAAAGCGTTGCAGCACCAGTTCTGGTACCGGTCGACCAAGCTGGTGATGCGCCGCGCGGTGCCGATCGGGTTGGCGGTGGTGGTGCTGCTCGCCGTGCTGGGGCTACCGTTCCTGGGCGTCAAGTGGGGCTTCCCCGATGAGCGGGTGCTGCCGCGCTCGGCGTCGGCGCATCAGGTGGGGGAGCAGCTGCGCACCGACTTCGCCGACGATTCGGCGACCGCGGTCCAAATCGTCGTCCCGAACGCCGACGGCCTGCTGCCGCTCGACTACGACCGGTACGCCGCGGAGCTCTCCACGGTGCCCGACGTGTCGGCGGTGAGCGCGCCGACCGGCACCTTCGTCGCCGGCAACCGCGTGGGCCCCGCCGCCGGGGGCACCGGTGTGGCGCAGGGCAGCGCCTATGTGACGGTGTCCAGTTCGGCGCCGCTGTTCTCGTCGGCCTCCGAGACCCAGCTGGACCGGTTGCACGACGTGGCCGGCCCCGGCCACCGCCCCGTGCAGCTGGCCGGGCTGGCCCAAATCAACCGGGACAGCGTGGCCGCCATCACCAGTCGGCTTCCGCTGGTGCTCACGGTGATCGCGGTCATCAGCTTTGTGTTGCTGTTCTTGTTGACCGGCAGCGTGGTGCTGCCGGCCAAGGCGCTGGTGCTCAACGTGTTGTCGTTGACCGCGGCGTTCGGGGCGCTGGTGTGGATCTTCCAGGACGGCCACCTGGGCGCGTTCGGGACCACCCCGACCGGCACGCTGGTGGCCAACATGCCGGTGTTGTTGTTCTGCATCGCGTTCGGGCTGTCGATGGACTACGAGGTGTTTTTGATCGCCCGCATCCGGGAGTACTGGCTGGAATCGGGTCGCACCGCCGCCGACCACCGGGCCAGCGTGGCGCTGGGCGTGGCCCGCACCGGGCGGGTGATCACCGCCGCCGCGCTGGTGATGTCGATCTCGTTCGCCGCGCTGATCGCCGCCCAGGTGTCGTTCATGCGGATGTTCGGGGTCGGCCTGACCCTGGCCGTGCTGGCCGACGCCACCCTGGTGCG
>NZ_MLQM01000039.1:0-33845 GCF_001854525.1 Mycobacterium talmoniae | reverse complement strand
CCCCCCACCCCCCCCCGCCCCGCCGGCGGGGCCGGGGTGTCGGGGGTGCTGCGGGAGAACCGCGGCGCCGGCCTCGGCTGCAGGTAGCCGTCCACCTCGTAGAAGGTGCCGCGGTCGGTGATGTGCGGCTCGGTTTCGACCTCCCCGAACGACAACACCGGCGTCACGCAGGCGTCGGAGTCGGCGAACACCTTGGCCCAGTGGTCGCGGTCGTGGGCGGCGAACGCCTCGGTCAGCCGCGCCCGCAGCTCCGGCCACCGGCCGACGTCGTTCTGGTCGGGCAGCTCGGCCGGATCCAGGCCCAGCTTGGCCAGCAACTCCGCGAAGAACTGCGGCTCGATGGAGCCCACCGCGACATAGCGGCCGTCGGCGCACGTGTAGGTGTCGTAATACGGCGCGCCGGTGTCGAGCATGTTCACGCCACGCTCGTCGCTCCACACGCCCTGCGCGCGGAAGCTCCACATCATCGCCGACAGCATCGCCGACCCGTCGACCATGGCGGCGTCGATGACCTGGCCCTTGCCGGAGGTCTGCCGCTCCCACAGCGCCGACAAGATGCCGACCAGCAGGAACAACGAGCCGCCGCCGAAGTCGCCGGTCATATTCAGCGGCGGGACCGGCCGCTCCCCCTTGCGGCCGATGGCGTGCAACAGGCCGTTGAGCGAGATGTAGTTGATGTCGTGACCGGCCTGCAGGGCGCGCGGCCCGGTCTGCCCCCAGCCGGTCATCCGGCCGTAGATCAGCTTCTCGTTGACCTTGGCGCAGTCCTCCGGGCCCAGCCCGAGCCGCTCGGTGACACCGGGTCGGAAGCCCTCGATCAGCACATCGGCCTTGGCGACCAGCTTGAGCACCAGGTCGCGGCCCTCGGCCGACTTGAGGTCGGCGGTCACCGAGCGCCGGTTGCGCAGCATGGTGTCCTTGGAGGCGCCGGGAAACTTCGGCGGCCGCTCCACCCGCACCACCTCGGCGCCCAGGTCACCGAGGATTTGCGCTGCGTGCGGGCCCGGCCCGATACCGGCCAGCTCGATAACCCGCAACCCTGTCAGTGGTCCCGCCATGTCCGACCTCCTCGTGAGTATGTGATGTGCATCTTCGCAGCCACCGGTTCGTGACCCACAACCCGGCCGCTTTACAGTGAGGCCCATGACCGTCACTGATCCCGGAATCGACACGCTGGCGCCCGTCGAGGGCCTGTCCGTCAGCCTGACCGACGGCGTGCTGTCGGTGACCATCGACCGACCCGACAGCCTCAACTCGGTGACCACCCCGGTGCTGGCCGGCATCGCCGACGCGATGGAGAACGCCGCGCGCGATCCGCGGGTGAAGGTGGTGCGCCTCGGCGGCGCGGGCCGCGGCTTTAGCTCCGGGGCCGGGATCAGCGCCGAGGACGCCGCCGACGGGGTGCCCACCGAGATCATCGTGGAGGCCAACCGCGCGATCCGGGCGATCGCGGCGCTGCCGCGCCCGGTGGTGGCCGTCGTGCAGGGCCCGGCCGCCGGGGTCGGGGTGTCGCTGGCGCTGGCCTGCGACCTGGTATTGGCTTCGGACAAAGCGTTTTTCATGCTCGCGTTCACCAAGATCGGGTTGATGCCCGACGGCGGGGCGTCGGCGTTGGTGGCCGCGGCGATCGGTCGGATCCGGGCGATGCGGATGGCGCTGCTGGCCGAGCGGCTGCCGGCGGTCGACGCGTTGGCGTGGGGTCTGATCAGCGCGGTGTATCCGGCCGAGGAGTTCGACGCCGAGGTGGACAAGGTGCTGGCGCAGGTGATGGCCGGCCCCGCGGTGGCGTTCGCCAAGACCAAGCACGCGATCAACGCGGCCACCCTGACCGAGCTGGACGGCGCGCTGGACCGCGAGTACGTCGGGCAGTCCATCTTGTTGGCCGCCAACGACTTCCGGGAAGGCACCAAGGCCTTCCAGGAGCGCCGGGACCCGGCGTTTACCGACGCCTGATCGGTCGCGAGCAGACGCAAATTCGCACGATCGGGCCCACGATCGTGCGAATTTGCGTCTGCTCGTCACCCGGGGGTGCGTTGCCGTGCCCGCACCCACGGCCAGGTCATCAGGGCCCACACGATCAGGATGAGCGTGGCCGCGGTCAGCAGATACACCGGCCACGGGCCCAATACATCCAAGAGGGTTGCGGTGGCCGGCTTTTCGTTGAGGAAGCCGTAGTTGGTTCCGGCGATGCTGTTGAACGCGAAGGTCATCGACGCCCACCCCATCGTGACCGCCACCGTGATCCGGTAACTGTCCCACCCGGGCCGCAGCCCGCGGCCCCAGGTGAGGTAGATGGCGGCCCACACGACGAGCAGGTGAATCCCCCAGAAGCCGAGGAACTGGTAGTGCGGAAAATCCGGACTCCGCAGCACCGGCGAAATCAATGCCTGGGTGCTCAGCACCAGGCCCCAGTAGTAGGTGAGGGCGAAGGCCCAGCGTCGCTGTGACCACAGGGCGTAGGCCGCCGCGACGGTGGCGAGGTCGGTCAACCGCAGCGGCACCGACCGGTCGATGGCCGGCGGCAGCAGTGAATAGAGGAGCACCGCACCGTAGATCGCGGCCGTCAGCGCACCCAGAACGCGCGCGAAGCGGCGCGCCTGCGACGCGGTCTGCCGACGCCCGATCCAGACCAGCAGCGCCGCGCCGACCGCGAACACCGTGAGTACCGCCCAGTGCGACGGCCCGTACAGGGAGAACTGCCGTGCTGCCGACATCATCGCTCCCACTGACCCATTATCGGCGGGACCGGACCGCCGCCAACACGACGATCGCCACCGCCACCGCCAGCACCCAGTCCCCCACCCGTTGGTACATGGTGGTCTGCGAGCCCAGCGGAACACTCACCACGACGACGCCGCGGTAGGTCGACGGGCACCAGGCCAGTTCGCGGCCGCGCGCATCGAAAGCCGCGCTGTCACCGGACAACCCGGCATGCACCGCCGGGCGACCCACCTCGACCGCGTGGACCGCGACCTGACCGGCCAGCTGCGGTTGCGCCCAGCTTCCCTGAAACGTCGACGTGGAACTCTGGTAGGCCAGCAGCTGGGCGCCGAGTTGCACGTCGCGGCGGGGCAGGTCGGAGAAGGTCGCTTCGACGCTGATCAGTGGCCCGATCACCACCGCGCCGGCGTGCAGCACCACCGATTCGCTGCCGCGCCCCCGGTCCTGGGCGGCGGCCTTGGTGTGGCGGGTGATCCAGCCGAGCAGCGGGCGCAGCGGCACATACTCACCGAACGGCACCAGCCGCACCTTCCGGTAGGCGCCGAGCGATCCGCCCGGCCCGATCAACACCGATGACTTGTAGATGTCCCCGCTCGCAGCGGGTGCGTCGACGTTGACGAGCAGGTCCGCGCCCACCCGCCGGGACAGGTCTGCCAGCGCGGCCGTCACCTCGGGATGGCTGGTGAGGTCGACGCCGATGCTGCTCTCCCCCCAGGCCACCAGGTCGGGCCGCTGTCCTGCCAGGGAGGCGGTGAGCGCTTCGCCGGCCGCCTGTCGCGCCGCCGCGTCGGTGATGTCGCCCGGCTGCACCAGCGCCACCCGGATCGTCGGACCGGTCGTCGGGGCGGGGCCCAGCACAAACCAGGCCGGGCCGAATCCGGCGCACACCACCGCCAATAGCGCCGCAACGGCCCGACCCGACACACCGCGGTGGACGATGGCGCAGACGATCGCGGTATTCGCCGCCATGAGCAGAAAACTGGTCAGCCATACCCCGCCGAGCGCGGCCGAGGCCAGCGTCGCGGGCTGATTCCACTGCGACGCGCCCAGCAACGCCCATGGCCCGCCCAGCATCGGCCAGGAGCGCACGGCCTCGGCCAGCACCCACGCGCTGGGCACCACGAGCACCGCGGCCAGGGCGCGGCGGGTGGTCAGCGGCGCCGACAACAGCCGATGCGCGGCAAACCCCCACGGCAGCCACAGCGCACCGAGCCCCGCGGCGAGCACCGCCAGCAACGGTCCCGTAGTCGGCCACAGCCAGTACTGCGTGGTCAGGATAAATCCGCCCAGACCCCACCAGGCCCGTACACCGCCTTCACGCGCGCTCGGCGCGGCCCGCACCACCAGCAGCAGTGGGGCTACGCCGGCCCAGGCCAGCCACCACCAGGACGGCGCGGGAAATGCGAGCGCTGGCAGCGCGCCGACAAGCAACGCCGCCGTCCGCCCCGGCGCACGCCCGGCCCATCGGGTGCACGTGCGCACCAGTTCAGCATCCCCGCGAGCCATCTAACCCTTCCTAGGGACGCCTGGCAGGCGTGAAAATGGGGTCGGGTCGCCCGCCGACGCCGGTCACTCTTTGGGACTTTTGAACCCGTCCGCGAGCCTGGGCGCTGGGGCCCGACCTGGAAGGGTCATGCATTGTTGCTTCGAGCACGCCGGTCAGAATTTCGGTTTCCCTTGACCGAGGCCCCCGGGCGATCCACCTGATGAACAGGATGGAGTCGATTGGAGGGCAGCAGAAGTGACAACCAAGCGCAAGCACAAGCAGACCCGGGCGCCGACGCCGGTAGAGATTCCCGACGACGAACACGAGTTGGTGATCGAGCGGGCCGCCGCGATTGATGTGGCCAAGGCCAGCGGCAAGGTGTGTGTGCGGCTGCCGGGCAAGTCCGGGCGCCGGTTCAGCCGGGTCTGGGACGTTTCGGCGACCACCGGCGCGGTCGCTGACCTCGCCGGTCAGTTGGTCGAACTGCAGGTGGGCCGGGTCAGCGTCGAGTCGACCTCGGATTACTGGCGGATCTTCTACTACCTGCTAGAAGCCGCCGGGCTACGAGTGGATTTGGTCAACGCCCGTGATGTCAAGAACGTGCCGGGCCGACCCAAAACCGACCGGCTTGATGCGGTGTGGCTGGCCAAGCTCACCGAGAAGGGACTGCTGCGGCCCTCGTTCGTGCCGCCGGCACCGATCCGGGAGTTACGCGATTACACCCGCCTGCGTGAGGAGCTGACCCGGGAACGCTCCCGCTACTGGCAGCGGCTGGAAAAGCTGCTCGAGGGCGCGTTGATCAAGGTGTCGTCGGTGGCCTCCACCCTCGACACGCTCTCCACGCGCGACATGCTCGAAGCCCTCATCGCCGGTGAGCGTGACCCGCGCAGGTTGGCCGATCTGGCCCGCGGCTGCATGAAGGCCAAACGCTCAGCACTCGTTGCCGCCTTAGACGGCCGCTTCGACGCTCACCACGCCGAGCTGGCCCGGTTGCTGCTAGACCAAATCGATGGCCTCACGGCCCGCATCGGGCAACTCACCTGCCGCATCGAGGCGCTGATCGCTGCCATGGACCAACCCAATATCGACGGTGGCGAGCACAACATGGACACACCGAACCCACCGCCGCGCACTGGCGTCGGCGACCTAACGCAGCCAGCACCGGGTGTCGAAGTCAGCGACGCTACGCACTTAAGCATCATCGAGCGGCTCGATGAAATCACCGGCATCGGCCCTAGCGCAGCCCAGTCCATCGTCGCCGAGATCGGCACCGACATGTCGATCTTCCCGACCCCTGCACATCTGGTGTCGTAGGCCAAGTTATGCCCGCGCACCATCCAGTCCGGTCCGACCACCCGCGGCGGCAAGACCGGCACCGGCAACCCCTACCTCAAAGGTGCCCTCGGTGACGCCGCCGCCGTGGCCGCTCGAACCGACACCTTCCTCGGCGAACGCTACCGGCGCATCGTCAAACGCCGCGGCAAACTCAAAGCCCTCGTCGCGGTCGCCCGCTCCATCCTGGTCATCGTTTGGCAACTGCTCGCCCACCCAAACGCCCGCTTCCACGACCTCGGAGCCGACTACTACACCAACCGCGTCATCACCGAACGAAAACTCCGCAACCACATCGCCCAACTCGCCGCACTCGGCTACCGAGTCACCCTCGAACCCGCGGCCTGAACCCCACAACCTCAACAAACACACCCGGCTCCGCCGGGTAGCCTTCGGCCTGCCCACTCACCTTGAGGTATTTTCCGGTCAGCGTGCGCAGAATCGGTGTTTCACGCGGCGTGTCGACCGGGGACGCGCACGCTCGCGCAGGAGGGGGCTACCCACCAAAAATGGGTGGGAGCGCCAGCACCATGATCAGGCCCCACACCAGGTGGGTCAGGATGGGCGCCAGCACTCCCCCGGTAGCCCGACGTTCGATGGCGCAGACCGCGCCGAGGATCAGCGCGGCGAACCCCAGCATCGGGTTGCCGCTCGCCAAAGTGACGGCGACGTAGAGCAGCGTGGAGACCGCGGCCGGGTGATACCGCCCGATCGCGGTGTACAGCGCACCGCGGAAGAACATCTCCTCGGCAATGGCATTGGCCAAGGTAATCAACACGATCCAGGTCAACGTGCCGCGGTCGGCGAACACCAGCACCCGTTGCACCGGCTCCGCCACGGCCGGAATCTGCCGAGCCACCATGGCGCCCACCACGAAAACCGTGCCCAGCACCAACCCGATTCCGGTGCCGGTGAACACCGGTCGCTCGTTGCGACCGCGGAACCGGACGCAGCCCAGATGCAGCGGACCGGACACCAGCGCGCCGGCGAACCAGACGGCCGCAAGGGCCAACGTCAGCCAGTAGAACGCCGAGTCACCGGGCCGCCGGGTCAGCGAATAGCCCAACACGATCGCCCCGATCACCAGCACCACGGCGACCACGACCCGGCGGCGCAATACCGCTTTGGGCGGTTCGTGATGCGGCACAGCGACGTTGGTGATGATCTCGATGAACTCGTGAACCAGGCCGGGATGGGCCGGGGTGGACTGGGTCATGCTGGGCGTCCCGTCGGTCTCAGGTCAATCGGGGCGGCCGGATGGTTCCCAGCCGCGGCGCACGCAGTTCAAGGTAGCGGTCCAGGCGGGCGCCGGTGACCAAAATGGGCAGCGTTCCCGGTCAGCTGGTCGAATCCCGATGCAGGTCGATCAGGCGCCGGTACACCGCGGCGTTGTGCCGATTGTGGCGCACCTCGGCCTCGCTGAGCTCGCGACGCACCCGACCCGGCACCCCGGTCACCAACGAACGCGGCGGGATCACCATGCCCTGCGGAATCAGCGCACTGGCCGCCACCAGCGAGCCGGCACCGACCACCGCGCCGTTGAGGATCACCGCGCCCATGCCGATCAGCGAGTCGTCCTCGACGGTGCAGCCGTGCAGGACGGCGTTGTGCCCGACGCTGACCCCGGAGCCGATCCGGGCGGGGAATTCCTTGTCCACGTGGATGGTCACCCCGTCTTGGATGTTGGTGCCGAAGCCCACCTCGATCGGTTCGGCCTCGGCGCGCAGCGTGGCCGAATACCAGACGCTGGCCCGGGCGGCCAGGCTGACCCGTCCGATCACGCTGGCGTTGGGCGCCACCCAGGATTCGGTGTGCAGTTGGGGGCGATGACCGCGGATAGCGACGATGAGCGGCTCCGGCATGGCCGCCATCGTAAAGGCCCGTCAATCCTCCGCTGCAGCGGTCGGCAGGAACAGGGTGAACGTGGTCGGGGTGCGGCTGGACAGCCGCAACCGCCCGCCCTCGGCTTCAGCGAGGTCGCGGGCCAGCGCTAACCCGAGGCCGTGACCGCCGGCACTGCGGCGGTACAGCAGGTCGATTTGGTCCTGGTCGAGGCCGGTGCCCTCGTCGGCGACGTCGATCGCCGTGACGGCACTCGCGTCGCGGGCGTGAACCGTGACGGCACCGACCCCGTGTTGGACGGCGTTATCGATCAGCACCGCAAGAATCTGGCGGACGGCGGCGGTGGAGGCCAGCGGCGGCGGCAGGCCGGCGTCGGCGCTGACCCGCAGTTCCCGCCCGGCGTCGGCGAGCCGGCGCCCCCAGGCGTCGGCAATCTCGTCCAGCAACGCCTGCAGCTCCACCCGTTCGGTGCTGCGAGTGGTGTTGCGGGCCAGCGCAATCAGGTCCTCGATGGTGTCGCTGAGGCGTTCGGTGGTGGCGACGGCGTCGATGATGGCTTGCCGGTGGTCGGCGTGCGGGGAGTCCAGCGCCGCCTCCAGTCCCAGGCGCAGCCCGGTCAGCGGGGTGCGCAGTTGGTGGGAGGCGTTGGCGGTGATGGCGCGTTCGCGCTCCACCAGGTCGTCGAGGCGTTCGGCGGTCTGGTTCAGGGAAATTCCGGCGGCGTCGATCTCCGCGATCCCGCTGGGCTGCGCGCGCACACTGAAGTCGCCGTCGCCGAGGGTGCGGGCGGTGGCGGCCAGGTGTTCGAGCGGGCGGGCCAGCCGCCGCGCCTGCCAGCGGGCGAGTTGCCAGGTCACGGCGAGAACGACGGCTTCCAGCAGCAGCATGAGCGCCCAGGTGCGCAGAATCCGCACATACAGGGCGCTGGTGGACGCGGCGGAGCGGACCACAAACACGACGCGCGGACCGTCGGTGATGGGGACGGCGGCGGTCATCTGCCCGTTGGCGGCGAGCCGGTGAACCCGTTTATCCCGCAGGGTCCGGTTGACCACGGAATCGGCGGCCGGCGGACCCTCCCCGACGACGAGTCGCCCGTCGGGGGTGTAGATCGCCACCCCGGTGCCCGGCTCCAGGTCGGGCACCTGGTCGACCAGCCGACCGTGGATCATGTCGGCGGCGAGGTCGATGGCCGTCTTGTTGGCGGCCCGTTCGACTTTGTTGCCGGCCGACACGCGGTAGTAGCGCGCCGCGGACAGCGCCAGCGGCACACCGAACAGGCTGGTCGCCAGCGTCGCCGCGAGCATCGCGAGAACGACGATGCGTCTACGCATGCGGGGCTCCCGTCGGCTCGCGGCCCGGGGAATCCAACCGGTAGCCGTAGCCGCGCAACGTGGTGATCTGCGGCGCGGCAGCGGGATCCGCGCCGTGTACCTTGGCGGCAGCGGCGAGTTTTCTGCGCAGGATCCCGATGTGGACATCCAGGGTTTTCGTTGAGCCGTACCAGTTTTCATCCCAGACGTCGGCGATCAGCGCCTCCCGCGACAACGCCGTGTCGACCTCGGCCGCCAGCCGGGCGAGCAAGTCGAATTCCCGGGGCCGCAACTCGATGACGTGGTTGCCGTAGCTGCCGGTGCGCGCGGCGGGATCGACCACCAGGTCGCCGACGACGTAGGCCTCGGCGGGAGTGGTCGGGACGGGTCCGCGGCGCAGGTGCGCGCGGATGCGGGCCAGCAGTTCGGCATAGCGGAACGGTTTGGTGAGGTAGTCGTCGGCGCCGGCATCCAGACCGACCACGACATCGATCTCGGCGTCGCGCGCGGTGAGGATCACCAGCACACAACCCGGCTGAGTGGAGCGCAGCTGCCGGCACACCTCGACCCCGTCCAGATCCGGCAGTCCCAGGTCAAGCAGCACCAGGTCGAACTGCTGCACTGCCGCTTCCCGCAGCGCCGCGCGTCCGGAACGGCACCACCGAACCTCGTGGCCGTGGGTCTGCAGCCCATCGGTGAGCAGCCGTCCGATGGTTTCGTCGTCTTCGACCACCAGCAGTTGGGCCATGGCGGCGATCCTAACCGCCCTCAACCCGGCCAAGGCGAAGGTAAACGAGGCCTTTACCTTTCGGTAGCCACCCGATGACCAGGGGCTTCGTAGCGTGTGCAGCGACGGGAGGTGGAGCGATGGATTTCGGGGCGTTGCCGCCGGAGATCAACTCGGCCCGGATGTATTCCGGACCCGGGTCGGGCCCGATGCTGGCCGCCGCGGCGGCCTGGGACGATCTGGCCGCCAACCTGCAGTCGGCGGCCACCAACTACGCGTCGGTGATTGCCGGGCTGACCGGGCAGTGGACCGGCCAGGGGTCGGCGTCGATGGCGGCCGCCGCCAGCCCGTACGCGGCGTGGATGACCACGACCGCCGGCCAGGCCGAGCAGGCCGCCTCCCAGGCCCGGGCCGCTGCGGGCGCCTACGAGGCGGCGTACGCGATGACGGTGCCGCCGCCGGTGATCGCGGCGAACCGCAGCCAGCTGATGTCGTTGATTGCCACCAACATTCTCGGCCAGAACGCCCCGGCGATCGCGGCCACCGAAGCCCAGTACGGCGAGATGTGGGCCCAGGACGCCGCGGCGATGTATGGCTACGCGGGCAGTTCGGCGGCGGCCTCGACACTGACCCCGTTCTCCGCGCCGCAGCAGGTCGCCAACCCGACCGCCGCGCTGGCCCAGGGCACCGGCGCCTCCGCGGACGCGGGCAGCCAAGCGGCGCTGTCGCAGCTGGTGACCGCGATGCCGCAAACGCTGCAGAGCTTGGCCGCGCCGGTCACCGGGTCGGGATCGACGTCCGGCTCGTCGTCGCTGGGGTCGCTGTCGTCATTGAATTCGCTGATGATGCCGATGCGGATGGCGACGATGCCAATGAGCATGCTGATGCGGTTGCTGATGGGCGGCACCAACGGGGCCAAGGCGATGAGCGCCGGCGTGGGTGCGGCGGCGTCGACCGTCGCGGCCGGCGCCAGCTCCGGGGCACTGGGGTCGGCGGGCCTGGCGGGGCTGGGTCTCGGCGGTGGCGCGACGGTCTCGGCGGGGATGGGTCAGGCCAGCACGATCGGCTGGATGTCGGTGCCGCAGGCCTGGACCGCCGCGACGCCGGTGGTGAGCCCGGCCGCGGCCGCGTCGCCCGCACTCGCCAGCACCGCCGCCCCGGCCGTTGCGGCAGCCGAACCCGCGACGGTGCCGCCGATGATGCCGTTGGCGAACACGGCCGCTCGCGGCGTCCCCGGCGCGACCCTAGATACCCGGTTTTTGTTGCGGCCCAACATGTTGCCGCGCTCCCCGGTCGCCGGCTAAGCCGCTTAGCGGGCCTTCCACACCGGTGGGCGCTTCTGCGCGAACGCCAGCGGGCCCTCCTTGGCGTCCTCCGATTTCAGCAGGGTGCCGAATTCGCGGGTGGTGCGGCTCCAGCCCGGTTCCTCGTCGGGGATGATGCCGTCGTCGGCGCCGTAGGCGATCCGCTTGCTGGCCTGCACCGACAGCGGCGCGTTGACGGTGACCCGTTCGGCCAGCGCCAGCGCCGCCTCCAGCACGGTGCCGTCCGGCACCACCTGGTTGATCAGGCCCCAGGTGGCGGCGTCGGCCGCGCTGATCGGCTCCCCGGTGAACAGCATCTGCAGGGCCACCTTGCGCGGCAGCTGGTGCACGATGCGAAACACCCCGCCGGCCCCGGCGATCAGCCCGCGCTTGACCTCCGGCAGCCCGAACTGGGCGCGCTGTTCGGCCACCACCAGGTCGCTGGCCAGCGCCAGCTCGGTGCCGCCACCCAGCGCGGTGCCGTTGACCGCGGCGATGGTCGGTTTGTCGATGAAGTGGTGCACGTATCCGGCGAATCCCCACTCGCTGTGGTCGGGGTGAAACAGGTTCTCCCCCCGCGAGATCGCCTTGAGGTCGGCGCCGGCGCAGAACGATTTGTCGCCCGCGCCGGTGATCACCACCGCGCGCACCTCGGGGTCGTTTTGCGCCTGGGCCAACGCGTCGCCGACGGCGGTGCTCACCGCGGCGTTGACCGCGTTGCGGGCCTCGGGCCGGTTGATGGTGATGATCAGGACATTGCCGCGGCGCTCGGTGAGCGCACCCGGGGCGACGGGAGCCTCCGTCACAGCAACTCCAAAATGGTGGCGTTGGCCTGGCCGCCGCCTTCGCACATGGTCTGCAAGCCGTACTGAATGCCCTTGTCCCGCATGTGATACAGCATCGTGGTCATGATGCGTGCCCCAGAGCCGCCCAGCGGGTGGCCGAGCGCGATCGCCCCACCCTTGGGGTTGAGCTTCTTCTCGTCGGCGCCGATGTCGTGCAGCCAGGCCATCGGGACCGGGGCGAACGCCTCGTTGACCTCGAACACCCCGATCTCGTCGATGCTCAGCCCGGAGCGCTTGAGCGCCTTCTGGGTGGCCGGGATGGGCGCGGTCAGCATGATCACCGGGTCGGCGCCGGCCAGGGTCGCGGTGTGCACCCGGGCCAGCGGCTTGAGCCCCAGCGACTTGGCTTTCTCGGCCGACATGAACAGCAGTGCCGCCGACCCGTCGGAGATCTGGCTGGAGTTGCCGGCGTGGATCACCCCGTCCTCCTTGAAGGCCGGCTTGAGCTGCGCCATCTTCTCGATCGGGGTGCCGCGGCGGATGCCCTCGTCCTTGAGCACGACGTTGCCGTCCTGATCCTTGATGCCGACGATCTCGTCCTCGAACGCACCGGAATCCTGTGCGGCGGCGGCCTTCTCGTGCGAGGCCAGGGAGAATTCATCGAGGGCGGTACGGGAAAAGCCCCACTGTTCGGCGATCATCTCGGCGCCGATGCCCTGGTTGGGGGTTTGGCTGTAGCGGGTGCGGAACGCCTCCGGGTACGGGTGGCCGCCGTTGGCCAGCGAGGCGCCCATCGGCGTGCGCGACATCGACTCCACCCCGCCGGCGACCACCACGTCGTAGTGGCCGGCGACCACACCGGCCGCCGCGAAGTGCACCGACTGCTGGCTGGACCCGCACTGGCGGTCCACCGTCACCCCGGGCACGGTCTCCGGCCAGCCGGCGGCCAGCAGCGCGGTGCGGCCGATGTCGAGCGCTTGTTCCCCGGCCTGCATGACGCAGCCCCAGATCACGTCCTCGACGAGTTCGGGGTCGACGCCCGCCTTGCTCACCAGGCCGTTGAGGACCTGCGCGGACAGTTCGGCCGGGTGCACCCCGGACAGTCCGCCGTTGCGCTTGCCAATCGGTGAGCGCACTGCCTCGACGATGACGGCGTCAGCCATGGTCGTTCTCCTTTGAACTTGAGGGTCGTGCCTCGATTGTTGACCAACGGGTTGGACGGCCCGCAGCGGGGGTCAAATCCATGTCGACTGTGCGATCCGATACGCCCAAGCCTCGAGCGGCGTATCAAACCGCACACCCGCGAATGCTGTCAGCCGACCGGGTTGAACCGAAGATGCAACTCCTGCAGCCCCCGCATGATGAAGGTCGGCTCGTAGCTGTACCGGCGCGCCTCGGGCGGGCCGTGCTGCTCCTCGGAGATGCTGATGTCGGCCATCCGATCCAGGATCCGGTTCAGCGAGATCCGTCCCTCGGCGCGGGCCAGCGGCGCACCCGGGCAGGAGTGCGCTCCGCGGCCGAATGCCACATGCTCGCGCACGTTGGACCGGTCGATCCGGAATTGATCGGGCTCGTCGAACTTGCGCGCATCCCGGTTGCTGGCTCCGGGTAGCAGCATCACCGTGGTGCCGGCCGGAACGGTGGTGTCGCCGACCGTGGTCGTGGTCCGCGCCATGCGGAAATGCGATTTGACCGGGCTCTCGGTGCGCAGTGCTTCCTCCAAAAACACCGGGATGCGGCCGCGGTCCTCCCGCAGCAGCGCCTGGATGTCGGGGCGCTCGGCGATCACCCGCAAACCGGCGCTGAGCAACTTGACGGTGGTTTCCTGGCCGGCGGCGAACAGAAAGGTGGACACCCGCACCACATCGATGATCTCCGGCGTGGAGCCGTCCTCGTATTTCGCCTGCGCCAGTTCGGTTAACACGTCGCCGCGCGGTTCGTTGCGGCGGTCGGCGATGTAGGAGTAGAACTTGTCATCCAGCCACTGCAGCGGGTTGTGCGTCAGCGGATCGTCGTCGAGTGACCCCACCTGCTCGCCACCCAGCACCGTGCGGAATTCGTGGTGGTCGGCGGCGGGAACCCCCAGCAGATCGGCGATCACCAGCATCGAGAACGGTTTGGCGTAGTCCTCGAGGAACTCGCAGCGACCCGAGCCGACGAACTCGTCGAGTTGCTGGTCGGCCAGCCGCCACATGAAGTCTTCGTTCTCCTTGAGCCGCTTGGGGGTCAGCAGCCGACTCAGCAGCCCGCGGGTGCGGGTGTGCTCCGGCGGGTCCTGGGTGACGATGTGTTCGCTCATCGGGATCTGGTCGCGGTGCTGTTCGATCAGGGCGCCGACGTCGTCGCCGACCGGCTCGAACGACAGCCCGGAGAACGGCCCGGCCACCGACACGCACGAGGAGAACGCCGGGTCTTTGTACACCGCAAGGGCTTCGGCGTGCCCGGTGACCGCAAGCACCCCCTGGTGGGGTTCGTGCACGATGGGGCACTTGGCCCGCAGATAGTCGAAGTAGGGGTAGGGGTCGGGGATCAAGGACGGGTCGGTGAAGAAGTCGACCGATTCGAAGTCGCTCATTCGGCAGCCCCGAACAGCACCGGCAGCGAGGTCGGTGATCGGAACACCTGGCCGCGGATGTGCGGATCGCCACCGGCGGGATCCAGCCGAAGGTGCGGCAGCCGGTCCAGCAGCAGGTTGAGCGCGACCCGCATCTCCATGCGGGCCAGGTGCATCCCCAGGCACACGTGCACACCGTGCCCCCACCCGGTGTGCGACCGCGCCGAACGGAAGATGTCGAGGCGGTCGGGATCGGGGTGACGGTCCTCTTGGCGGTTGGCGGCCCCCAACATCGGCATCACCGAGGAGCCGGCGGGGATGTGCACCCCCGCCAGCTCGGTGTCACGGGCGGCCACCCGGGTGATCGTCAGCAGCGGCGGCTCCCAGCGCACCCCCTCCTCGATCGCCTGCGGCAGCAGCGACCGGTCGGCGCGCAGCGCGTCGAGCTGCTCGGGGCGGGAAAGCAACCCGAACAGCAGGTTACCCAGCGCACGGTAGGTGGTTTCGATCCCCGCCGGAAGCAGCAGCCGCAGAAACGAGAAGATCTCCTCGTCAGACAGTTTTTGCCCGTCGATTTCGGCCTGCGCCAGCCCGCTGATCAAATCGTCGCGGGGCTGCTCGCGGCGGGCGGCGAGGATCGGGGTGAAGTAGTCGCGCAACGCCTGCGAGGCGGCGCGACCCCGTTCGGGGTTGATGGTGAACGACAGCAGCGAGATCGACCAGCGCTGAAACTGTGGATAGTCCCGCTGCGGCAAACCCAGTAACCCGGCGATGATCTGGGTCGGGTAGTCGAAGTTGAACTCCTTGACCAGGTCGGCGTGCCCGCGGTCGGCGAACCGGTCGATCAGCTCGGTGCCGACCCGGCCCACCAGCTCGTCTTCCCAACGGGCCAGCGCCTTCTGGGAGAACGCCTTGGCGACCAGGGCCCGGTGCCGGCCGTGTTCGGGCTCGTCCATGCCCAACATCACATGCTTGCCGAGCACATCACCAAACGCGTCGATGATGATCGACGAGGAAAACGTCTCGTTGTCGCGCAGCATCGCGATGACGTCCTCGTGGCGGTACACGATGAACACCGGCTTGGATTCCTCGTGCGGCAGCACCGAGAAGTCGATGCGTTGCACGGGTTCCTCGCGCCGCAGCCGGGCCAGCTCGGTGTAGGGGTCGCGGACATCGCCAGACACCACGTCGTCGAAGGCGCCGAAATCGTCCAGGTCATCAAACAACTGCATGAGTGCTCCTTAGCCGGCCGGGTAGGCGACGGATTTGATCTCGGTGTACTGGTCGAAGCCGGCGACCCCGTTCTGGCGGCCGATGCCGCTGGCCTTGTACCCGCCGAACGGTGTGTCGGCGCCGTAGCCGGCGGCGCCGTTGACGCCCAGGAACCCCGCCCGTAGGCGTTTGGCCACGGCCAGACCGTGTTCCAGCGACCCGGACATGACGTTGCCGGCCAGCCCGTAGCGGCTGTCGTTGGCGATGCGCACCGCGTCGTCCTCGTCGTCGTAGGGAATGACGGCCAGCACCGGCCCGAAGATCTCCTCTTGGGCGATCGTCATCGTGTTGTCGACGTCGACGAACAGCGTTGGCTTGACGAAGAATCCGCGGCCGAGCCCGTCCGGCGGCTCGGCTCCCCCAACCAGGAGTTTGGCGCCTTCGTCGATGCCTTGCTCGATGTAGCCGCGGATGCGGCTGCGCTGTTTGGCCGAGATGACCGGGCCGCACAGCGTGGCCGGGTCTTGCGGGTCACCCGGCGCGACGCCCTCGTACATCCCCTGCAGGAGGGCGACGCCTTCGTCATACCGGGACCGGGGCAGCAGCAGCCGGGTGGGGTTGGCGCAGCCCTGGCCGGCGTGCATGCACGGCGCGATGCCCATCATGCAGCCCAACGCGAGGTCGGCGTCCTCCAACACGATCGTCGCGGATTTGCCGCCTAGTTCGAGGAACAGCCGCTTCATGGTGGCCGCGCCCTTTTCCATGATCCGCTGGCCGACCGCGGTGGACCCGGTGAACGAGATCAGGTCCACCTTCGGCGACACCGTCAGCTCCTCACCGACCAGGTGGTCGGAGGCGGTGACCACGTTGACCACCCCGGCGGGGATGTCGGTGTTTTCGGCGATCAGCCGCCCCAGGCGGGTGGCGTTGAACGGGGTGTCGGGTGCGGGTTTGAGCACGACGGTGTTGCCGGTGGCCAGCGCCTGACCGATCTTGTGGATGGTGACCTCGAACGGGAAGTTCCACGGCACGATGGCGCCGACCACCCCGACGGCCTCCCGCCAGATTCTGCGGGTGGTGTTGACGCCGGTCACCGAGACGAACGCGTCCCCCAGCGAGGTCTCCCACGGATAGTCGTCGATCAGGCCCGCCGGGTATCTCAGCGCATCGGACAGCGGCGCGTCGAGTTGCGGGCCGTGGGTGATGGCCCGCGGGCAGCCGACTTCCCGGATGAGTTCTTCGCGCAGCTCTTCCCGCTCGGCTTCCAACGCCTCCTGCAGTTGGCCCAGACAGCGTTGCCGGAACTTGTGATTGACGGACCAGTCGGTGTCGTCGAACGCGCGTCGGGCGGCGTCGATGGCCCGGCGCATATCCGCCACCGACGCGTCGGCGACGTCGCCGAGGACCTCTTCGGTGGCCGGGTTGATGTTGGCGAACGTGCCGGCCTGACCGTCGACCAGTTTGCCGTCGATCATCATCTTGGATTCTGGAATCTCAGCCATGGTTGTCCTTCGTCAACGCACCGAACCGCGGCAGGCCCATCATCACGCGGGTGATCTGGTGCAGCCCCGCGGCGGGAAGTATCCGGTTGGCGATCAACAGCATTCGCGCGTCGGGGCCGACCGAGCGCCGGACGAAGGGCGCCCGGGACTCCAGGGCTTTGGCCAATCCGGCCGCGAACCGTTGCGGGGAGCGGGCCGCGACCTTCATCGCAAACCGGCCGCGTTTGTCCATGGTGGCATGGTGCCGCGCGTAGGGCCCGGCGAAATCGCGGCAGTCGGTGGTGCCGGCGTCGGTGATGATCTCGGTGTCATACGTCCCGGTCACCAGGACGGTGACACCCAACCCGAACGGGGAGATCTCGCAGGCCAGCGATTCGCCCCACCGCTCCAAGGCGCCCTTGGCCGCCGAGTAGGCCGCGGTCGCCGGCATCCCGCGCACCCCGCCCTGGCTGGACACCAGCACGATGCGCCCTCGGCCGACGGCCCGCATCGACGGCAGCAGCGCATTGGTCAGCGCGACCGGACCGAAGACCGAGGTGGCAAACATGCGCTCCCACAGCGCGGCCGGTGTCTCTTCGGCCATCCCGGCCGCGGAGAATCCGGCGTTGTGAACCACCGCGTAGGGTGCCCCCACCGCCGCCTCGATCGCCTTGGCGGCGGCGGCCACCGAGGCCGAATCGGTGAGGTCCAGCGGGATCCCGATCAGCCGGGCATCGTCGTCGGACGCCCCGGTGGCGTGCCGCAGGGCCGGCAATCCCTTGTCCGGCGAACGCATCGCGGCCACCACCCGCCAACCGGTGCGGTAGAGATGGGCGGCGGACGCCAACCCGAGACCGCGCGAGGCACCGGTGATGACGACGCTGCGCGGCTCAGCCATGGACCGGTTTGCAGCGGGTGCCGTCGGCCGCCACCTGAACGTCGGGGCGGCCGTTCGGCTGGCCGCTCAGCCAGGTCGACCATTTACCCACCGAGTAGGGCCCCGGTTGCCCGTTGCGCTCGTAGAAGCCCTGCGGATCATAGACTTTGGCCTCCGGATACGGCCACGGGCAGGCCACCGACGTCGCGACGTGGGACATTTTGATCAGGGCGAACGTGCCGCCGTAGCAGAAGTAGCCCACGTTGATCAGGGCCAGCATCACCACGAACATGCCCAGGGTCGGGCGGGTGGCGAAGATCCTCGCCCGCTGGGCCAGCTTTTCGGCCACGGTGCGGCCGGTGTCGTCGCGGTACAGCAGCACCCCGGCGGGCACCATCACCAGGTTGACGGCCAGCACCTCGACGATGAACGGGAACTGGTAGGTCTCCCCGACGAACGCGGAACCGAACGGGATGACCTGGGAGTAGATGTACATCCCGGTGCGGACCAGGGTCATCTCCAGCGCCGCGTCCAGCACGATCCCGATCGGCAAAATGATGACCGCCAGGCTGATCAGCGGGTGGCGCCAGACGAACGAGTCGACCGGACTGCGCGCCTGAATGCGACGCAAGATCCAGATCGCCGGGAAATAGGGGCCGAGGTAGAACATGATGTAGCCCAGCACCAGGAAGGGTTCCACCGTGGGGGACAGGGATACCAGTGGCCAGTCTTCTGGCAAGTGGTACAGCTGCGGGTTGTACACCGCATACGGCGACCAGTTCATGATCGGGTCCTGCCACACGATCAGCGTCGTGACGATCCCCATCAACAGGGCCGGGTGATACGGGTGGCGACGCCAGGCCACCACGTAGACAGCGATGATGATCACCATCGTGACGATCGTGAACGCCTGCAACACCCCGAGCCAGTGCTGAAATCCGAACAGCGGCGCCACCGGCCGCGGCGCGCCGCTGACCTCGGGGTTGCGGATGCGATCGGAGACGGCACCCACCCGGGCGCAGTAGGCAAACGCGAAGCCCACCGCGAGGGCGGCCACGATTCCCAGACCGGCCCACGGCGAGCCCCGCTTGGGGGTGTCGACACTGGTAGCGGACGACACTGTCTGCTCAGCAGTCATCGGTTATTCCTCTCCGAAGCGGTCGACGAGATGGGAGTTGACGCCGTCGGGGTCGAGCTTGCGGGCCACCAGATAGCCGGCGCCCATCCAGGCCCGGCGCGTCCAGTTTCCGAACGACACCCGGGTACCCGGCGCCCCGGACGCCGCCGGCATCATCTTCACCCGCTCCAGGGCCTCCTTCACGCCGCGCGGACTCAACGGATGCGCGTCACTCAGCGCCCGCACCAACGTCATCGCGACGTCGCGGTTCACCACCGGCACACACCACTCCGGACGTCGGCCATAGGCCCGCTGGTATTCGTCGAGGAACGCCTGCCCGACCGGGTTGCCCTCGTCGTACTGGTCGACCCCGACCCAGCCCATGAACGCGTTCCACATGATCGGGTTGAGCCAGGCATTCTGGAACGCAGTGCTGGTGAACCGCGGCGGGTCCCAATCCAGCGCCTCCAGCGCCGGGTTGATGAACACGATCCCAAACCCGAAGCCGCAGTGCACGATCGCCGGTACTTTCGCTTCGTGTAACGCCTGCACCGCCGCCGAGACGTCTTGCGCGGTTTGCGCGATCGACGCTTCGGCCACGATCCGGATACCCTTGCGCCGGCACGCTTCGCGGAAGTTCTTCAGGTAGGTCTCGCCGACGAGCGATTGCTCCTTGAGCACACCGACCTCGCTGTGCCCGCCCTTGGCCAGCAGGTCCGACCAGAAGATCGGCTCGTCGGTCAGCGATCCCATCGCGAAGGAGAACACCCACTCCCCCAGCGCGGCGTCGGAGCCGGTGACGCTGATACACGGCACCTTGAACCGCTCCTCGATCGCCTCGCGGGTGGGCACCACGTTGTCGGTGATGTTCGGGCCGAAAATGACCAGGCAGCCCTCATCGCACAGTTCGCCGTAGGCGTCGATCACCGCCTTGACCGATCCCTTGGGCAGGCCCTCCACCTCGCGGTAGATGATCTCGATCGGCCGGTCCAGCAGCCCGCGTTCTCCTGCTTGTTTGAACACCAGGTCGAACGGTTGGGTCAGGTCTTCGAAGTATGTCTTCGGAAAGCCTTCGGGAAGCCGGAAGTCCATCAGATAACCGATTTTGATCGGCTCCGCGGTGCTCTCGTAGGACATCTCACCTCCGTTGACGCGGCACTGCGAACCCTCGCCACGTTTGGAACCTAATATTTGTTCAGACCCTAGCGTGGAGCCGGCGGACCGTCAATCACCGTGCCCGGCTTGGTCGGCCAGGTACGCGTCGATCATCTCGGCGAGGCCGCGGCTCACCAGCGAGTCGTCGGTGAGGGGCCCGGCGACGGCGGCAGCGGCCGCCGCACGGGGGCTCAATCCCTCGGCGATCAGCCGGGCGGCGGCGATCAGCACCCGGGTGGACGCCACCTCACGCAGCCCACCATCCTCCAAGCGCCGAATCGCCTGCCCTAGCCGCACCAGTGCCACGGCCTGGTCATGATCGACGCCGGCCTCGCAGGCGACGATCTTCTCCTCGATGTCGGGTGTGGGGAAACCGAACTCGATGGCCACCATCCGCTGACGCGTCGAGTCCTTGAGGTCTTTCAGCACGCTTTGGTAGCCCGGGTTATACGACACCACCAGACAAAATCCCGGTGCGGCGTCGAGGGTGATCCCCAGCCGTTCGATCGGCAGCTGGCGGCGGTGATCGGCCAGCGGGTGTAGCACCACGGTGGTGTCCTGGCGGGCCTCCACCACCTCGTCGAGGTAGCAGATGGCGCCTTCCCGCACCGCCCGCGTCAGCGGGCCGTCCACCCACTCGGTCTCCCCGCCCCGCAGCAGGAACCGCCCCACCAGGTCGGCGGTGGTTAAATCGTCATGGCAGGCCACGGTGATCAGCGGCCGGTCCAGGTCGTGGGCCATGGCCTCCACGAAGCGCGTCTTCCCGCACCCGGTGGGGCCTTTGAGCACCACCGACAGCCCTTGCCGGAACGCCGCTTTGAACACACGCTCTTCGTTACCGACCGGCACGTAGTAGGGACGCGGACCTGCCATGTTTCTCGACATCCTTCCTGTCACGCGACGCGTCGCCGCATGTCGGCTGAGCGCAGCGCCGAACGGAACAGCGGCCCGATCACCCGGCTCAGTTGGTCCAGTTGCGGAATGGTCGCGTGCGCGGCGCTGCCGAAGACCCGCCGCAGCTCCTCGGCATCGGTGGCGGCGCCGACGGTCAGGCACAGACATCCGATGCCCCGGCGCCGCGCCTCGGCGAGCGCGCGCCGCGCGTCGGCGGCACCGTAGCCCCGCTCGTAGCCGTGGTCGTAGGCCAGGCCGTCGGACAGCACGACCAGCAGCCGTCGTGGCGTGCCGCCGCGGCGCTCCACGACGATGGCGCCGTGGCGGATCGCCGCGCCCAGCCGTGAGTACGCACCAGGCCGAAGCCCACCCAGTCGCCGCAGCGCGGCGGCATCCCACGCGTCGTGGAACCGCTTGACCGGTGCCACATGCACGGCGGAACGGCCTTGGGAGTGAAACGCATACAGCGCGACCCGATCTCCCAGATCGTGAAGGGCGGTGGTCAGCGCCGCCGCCGCCGACCGCTGTTGCTCGTGCACGCTCTGATCGGCCGCGGCCGGCTCAGCGGTCGAACCCGAGATGTCGAGGAGGATCACGACGGACAGATCCCGTCGGCGGCGCAGGCTGTCGAGGTAGACCGCTTCGTCGGGCGCTGACCCGGCGATCGCCTCGACTCGCGCCTCGATCGCGGCATCGAGATCGACGTCGTCCCCCTGCACCTGTCGGTGGCAACGATCCAAGCCCACGCCGAGCCGGGCCAGTCGTCGCCGCACGCGACGATCGGCCAACCGCGGCGGCGCGGGGTCCTCGCGGTCCGGCGCGATCTCGTGCACCGTGCACCAGTCCCGCCGGTAACGGTGCTGCTGCACGTCCCATTCGGGATACCTGGTTCCCGCGGTGTCGCCGGCCGTCGCGGCATCGTGGGCGGCGACGTCCGCTGTTGACACCACGGCCGCGGCGCCGCTGCGGGTGCCCGACCGGGTGCGATGCGTGGGCGCATCCGCGCCCGGTGGTCCGTTGCCGCCCAGCCGACGCACCGCCGCCAGCAGCTTGGTGAACAGCCGGCCCGCCGCGCCCCCGCCGCCCACCGGACTGGAAAACACATCCGTGACGTCGTCGGGATCGCTGTGCTCGTCTCGGAGGTCGACCAGCTGAGTGCGCCGTCGGCGGGGCGCGTGAATATTGCCCGGATCGGCTGCTGCACGGCTCCTCGTCGCGGCCAACAGCTTTCGCGGACGGATGACCCCGAACACGTCCGGCGGGTCGCCGGTGGCCGCATCGCCGCTGGCCAGGGCCAACGACGTCGCGGGCGAATCGCTACGGCCGGCGGCCTCGTGGTCCATGAGCTTTCCCGCTGCTGGCGGCAACAGTTCCGCATTGGCGGCCAGCGCCCGGCGCCCCTCGATCGCGAGGTAGCGGGTCGCCACTGCGCGCCGCCCGGCCAGCTTCCGGACGAGGGCGGCCTCCAGGCTTCCCGCCGCCAGCAGGCTGGCCTGCACCGCCACCGCCTGGAGTTGGCGAGCCGGATCGGCGCCGGCGTCGACGAATATCGTGGTCCCGTCGGTCCAGGTTGGCTCACCGGCGTCGGCCGCCGCCACCTGCAGGGCGCGACCAGATAGCGCAGATGCCAGCATGTTCCACCGCTTCAGGGCATCAATCGCTTCTGGCTGGTGTGCCACGGATTTCCTCATCCACCAGTTGACCAAATATCTGTTCCACCGTAGAGTCCGGCGGGATCCCAGTCAATCGGCAAAGGCATAGGTGGACGGATGATCGATTTCGCGGATCAGGTGGTGGTGGTGACCGGCGCCGGTCGGGGGCTCGGCCGGCTGTATGCGATCGAATTGGCCCGCCGCGGCGCCGCGGTGGTGGTCAATGACCTTGGTGGGTCGATGCACGGCGCCGGCGCCGACGCTAGCGTGGCCGACCTGGTCGTCGACGAGATCCGCCACGCCGGGGGCGTTGCGGTGGCATCCCATGATTCGGTGGATAACCGCGAGGGCGGCCAAGCGATCGTTGCGACCGCTGTCGAGCGATTCGGTCGCCTAGACGCGGTGGTCAGCAACGCAGGCATCTTCACCAGCATTCCGTTCGAGGAGTTGTCCACCGAGGACTGGCGGCACATGTTGCGGGTGCACCTCGACGGCGGCTTCTATCTAAGCCAGCCCGCGTACCGCGTCATGAAGAAGCAGGGCCACGGCCGGTTCGTGTTCATCTCGTCCTCGGGCGGGTTGTTCGGCCAGCCGCTGGAAGCGCACTATGCCGCGGCCAAGGCCGGCCTAGTCGGGCTGGCCAACGTCCTCGCGATCGAAGGTGCGCCGCACGGCATCTTGGCCAATACGGTGCTGCCCTTCGGGTTTTCGCGGATGGTCACCGAAACCGTCGCCGACCCGAAAACCCTCGAAGAAACCGGCTTCTTGAAGGTGATCCGGCCCGAGTTGGTAGTGCCGATCGTGGTGCACCTCGCCAGTCGCGCTTGCACGGTCACCCACCACAACTACTCGGCGTGCGCCGGCCGGTTCGCCCGTGTCTTCGTCGGCCTCGGACCGGGCTGGCTCGCCGAGCCGGGCAGCACCCCCACCGCCGAGGACATCGCCGCGCACCTGGCCGAGGTGTCCGCGACCGAACCGTTCACGGTGCCGGCCTCGATCTTCGACGAGGTGTTCGGCGTATGCGAACGGCTCGGCGTGGGCGTCTCTGCTGAAATCGACGTCTAAACGGCCGAACAACCCCTTTCTCGGGGCTATATGCCAATCTGGACGTCGATTTCAGTAGCGCGGCCGGATAGCCCCGCCGGTGAGCGTCACCAGCATTATCGGGTCACCACCGGTAGCCGCGCCCAGCCGCGCACGCTGGCGGTGTGCGCGCGTTCGGCGTTGGCGTAGTCGACGTCCCACTCGGGCCAGCGCTTGAGCACTTCTTCGAAGGCCACCCGCGCCTCCAGCCGGGCCAGGGCCGAGCCGAGACAGAAGTGCAGGCCCTGGCCGAAGCTGAGGTGGCCGCCGCGGCGGTGCATGTCGAAGCGGTCCGGGTCGGCGAAGTGTCGTGGGTCGCGGTTGGCAGAACCGTTCAACAGCAACATGAACGACCCTTCCGGAACCAGGCGGCCGTAGTGCTCGGCGTCGCGGGCGACGTAGCGGGCCTGCACCGGGGACGGTGCTTCGTAGCGCAGGGTTTCTTCGATCGCGCCCGGGATCAGGGCTGGATCGGTCACCAGTTCGCGGCGTTGCTCCGGGTGATCCGACAGCAGTTGCCCCATGAACCCGATCAGCCGGGCGGTGGTCTCGTTGCCGGCGCCGGCGATCATCGCGGTGTAGGACAGCACCTCGGTGCGCGACAGCGGGCGCCGGGTACCGTCGGGTTCGTCGATCTCGGCCCGCAGCAGCTCGGTCATCAGGTCATCGGAGGGATGGTTCGCCCGCCACTCGATGTACTCGGCGAACATGACGATGGTGTCGGCGAACATATTCGCATTCACTTCACCGGGTTTTCGGCCCGCTGCCACGTCGATGAAGGCTCCGTTGCGATCCCGGATCGCCTCTTGGTCCTGCTCGGGGATGCCCAGCAGATAGCCGATAGTGCGCATCGGCATCATCGCCCCCAGGTCGGCGATGAAGTCGAACCCGCCGGCGCCGATGAGCGGATCCAACTCCCGGGCACAGAATCCACGGACCAGGTCCTCGACCGCCAGCATGCGTCGCGGGGTGAAGACGCGCGACAGCAGGCGGCGGTGCAGATCGTGCAGCGGCGGATCCTCAAACAGCAGAATGCCCGGCGGGACTTCCAGGTTGTTGAACAAGATGTCGGCGGTGGTGCCGCGGCCGGACCGGTAGGTCTCCCAGTTCGGCAGCTCACGGGCCACGTCCTCGTACCGGCTCAGCGCATAGAAGTTGTACTTTTCGTTGTAGTACAGCGGCGTTTCTTCGCGCATGCGCTGCCACACCGGGTAAGGGTTGTCGTCGATGCCGACGTCGAATGGGTCGTAGTACAACTCGACCGCGCTGGCGCCCGTCATTGTCGTGTCCCTTCAGCGGAACCGAATTGGAACAAATATTTGGGTGGTGACGGTACCGGCGCCCGCCCGGGAGTGTCAATGCGCGACAGCGCGGGTCGTGTTCACTCGGTGCGGTGCAGAAAGCCGTGCAGGCTCGCCTGGGTGAGCTCCTCAACGATCACCTCCCGCGACGGCGGATTGGGCCCGAAGTAGGTCGACCGCAAGGCCGCCATCCCCGCGATCATCGCCACCGTGGAATGGGCCGGCAGGTCGGGGTGGGCCGACCCGATCGCGCGCAAGTTCATCCCCTCGGCGCTGATCTGGCCCAGCACGGTGAGCGCTCGCCGGATGTCGGCAATACCGGTGTCGGCCATTTCCTCTTCGCTGAGCGCATCCGCGGCCATGAGGGTCACCAGCAGGCCCTGGTGTTCGACGAACACGTCATAGAGCTGGCCGACAAAGTGGCGGGCCAACTCATCCTCGCTGGTCTCCTCGGGGACGACCGACCGCCAGGTTCGCCCGAACTCGTCGATGAAGCCGGTGAAGGGCAGGACGAGCGCCTCGCGGAACAGCGCCGCCTTCGACCCGAAGTGGCGGAACAGCAGCGCCTCGGTGACGCCGGCCGCCTCGGCGATCTCCCGCGTCGTGGTGCTGCGGTAGTCCCGGCAGGCGAAGAGGACCCGGGCGGCGTCGAGCAGCAGGCGCCGCGGTGCGCCACGGGGCCTGCGCATCGCCGGGGCCGTGGCGCGCGGCTTCTTGGCCGGAGGTCGCTGGGGCACCGTTGTTTCACTCCTCGAACCGCGCTCGACTCTTGACGCCCTTCAAGATAGCCGCCACTATCTACATTTAGGATAGTCGCCACTATCCACAGATCGAGCTCGTATCGAAAGAGGCTGGGACGTGGGCGCTCTCATCATGCTGGGCACACTATTCGGATTGATCGCCCTGCTGTTTGGCGTCGTGCTGCATTACGATCCCGAAGCGCGCCGCACTCAGCGGCCGGAGACCGAGCGATGAGCACCGGATTGACTCCCCTGCTGACGGCGGGCATTGCCTTCGCCTACGTCGGTGGCATCGGGTTTGTGATCATCGGCGGGTACCTCACCGTTCGGCAACGGCGCCTGCACCCGCTACTACTGCTGTGCGTCTCGGCGATCTCGTTCTCGTGGATCGAGGCGCCCTACGACTGGGCGATGTATGCGCAGTTCCCGCCCGCGCTACCCCGCATGCCGTCCTGGTGGCCGTTGAACATGACGTGGGGCGGCCTGCCCTCGCCCGTCCCCGTCGGCTACATCTCCTACTTCGTGCTGCCCGCCGTGCTCGGCGCAACACTCGGCCGCTGGCTGTCCGCGAAGCTCCAGTGGCGCAGACCCATCACCCTGCTCAGCGTGGGCCTCGTTGTCGGGTTCTGCTGGGCCTTCCTGTTCAACGCGATCCTGGGGGCCCGGCTGGGCATCTTCCACTACGGCTATGTGATTCCCGGACTAGCGCTGTCGGAGGGCACCAAGTACCAGTACCCGATCTACGACGCCCTGGCCATGGGTGTGCAAATGATGGTCTTCACCTACCTGCTCGGCCGGACGGACGCGGAGGGGCGCAACGTCATCGAGGTGTGGGCCGACAAACGGTCGACCAGTCGGCTGCAATCGTCGGTGCTATCCGTCATCGCGGTCGTCGTGATCGGGAACGCGCTGTACGGGGCGGTCTTCGCGCCCCATCTGGCCACCAAGCTCGGCGGGTGGGTGACCGCGGGGCCCACCGCTCCACTGTTCCCGGGCGTACCGAACCAACCGTTCGCGGACCATTAACCAAAGAATTGCCCCGCGCGTCAGCGCCGTCGATCGTCGATGGCACCGATCAGGCGGTAGTCGATTGGCGGCCCTCCAGCCGTGGACAACGCTGCCATACCGAACAACAACGCGCCGCCGGCGGATGCGGAATCCAACCGTTGACCGCACCCTGATCGCACGATAGGCTCCGCTGACGAAACCAAATATTGGGTCCGTAATGCCGAGATCTTCGGCATACCGCTGTTGCTACGAGGAACCGTCGTCGTCCGCAGGTCGGTCATCGCCTTGCGCCCGGCGGCGCCTTTCGGGACGCGATCGCCGAGCAGAACTGGGAGGGTCCGCTGACTGTCACATCGGAGCGGGAAGAAGATATCGACGGGGGTTGGGCGGTCACCGAGGTCGGAGCGTGGGTTCGGTCCTACATCCAGTCGCATCCACTGCAATCACTGGGCACGGTAGGCGGTCAGACAACCCTCGGTATCCGCACCGTGCAGTATCTGTTCATCGACTTGTGCACCGGACGCTTCGCCGTATCGGAGTTCGTCAAGCAGGCCGCGTTTATGGCGGGTACCGCCTTGCTGCCCACCCTCCTGGTGACGATCCCGGTCGGGGTGACGCTGTCCATTCAGTTCGCCGTACTGGCCGGGCAAGTCGGCGCCGAGTCGCTTTCGGGTGCGGCCAACGGGCTGGTGGTAATCCGGCAAGGCGCTCCCCTGGTGGCGGCGATATTGCTCGCCGCGGCGGTCGGCTCAGCGGTGAGCTCGGACCTGGGCTCCCGGACGATGCGCGAAGAAGTGGACGCGATGGAGGTGATGGGGGTTTCGGTGATCCGCCGGCTCGTCGTGCCCCGCTTCGCCGCGCTCATTTTGGTCGGGGTCGCGCTGACCGGCCTGGCGACATGCGCCGGCTTCTTCGTCGGCTACCTGTTCAACGTGTACATGCAGAACGGCACCCCGGGTTCGTTTGTCGCGACCTTCGCCTCGTTCGCGACCGTCGATGACCTGGTCCTGGCCCTGGCCAAGGCCATCGCGTTCGGCGCGATCGTCGCGGTCGTGGCCTGCCACAAGGGCTTGGACACCCGCGGTGGGCCGGCGGGGGTCGCGAACTCGGTCAACGCCGCAGTGGTCGAATCCATCCTGCTGTTGATGATCGTCAACGTCGGCATGAGCCAGCTGTATCTGCTGCTGTTCCCCAAAGCGAGCTTGTAACCGCGATGACCGTAGCCATCTACCGCCCCTTTGCGGTCCGCCAAATCCTTCGAGCGGCCGACTATGCGTGGCTGCCCATCGCCCGGGCAGGCCACCTGCTGGACTTCATTTGGCGGGTCGTGGTGGCGGTCCCCGTCATGCTGGCCCGCTACCGTCGGGAGTTCATCCGCAATCTCTGCGACATCGCCTGGGGCAACGGCGCGCTGGTGGTGGGCGGCGGCACGATGGGCGTGTCGGTGGTGTTGGGGATCACCGCCGGCGCACTCCTCGCGATCGAGGGCTACAACGCGCTGAATCTGCTGGGTCTGGGCCCGGCCACCGGGCTGCTGTCCTCGTGGGGCTCGACCCGCGAATTGGTGCCCGTGATGATCGCTATCGCGTTCACGACCCAGGCCGGTTGCCGTTTCACCGCCCAACTGGGCGCCATGCGCATCGCTGAAGAGATCGACGCGATGGATGCGCTGGTGATCAAACCGATTCCCTACCTGGTCACCACCCGGGTCGCGGCGTCGGTGGTGGCTGCCATTCCGCTGTTCCTGGTCTGCCTGGCAGCGGCATACCTTTCCGCGCAGGTCGTGGTCAGCATGATCGCCGACACCTCTGCCGGTACCTACCGGCACTACTTTGCGTTGTTCAGCAGCGGGCGCGACGTCTTCTACGCGACGATCAAAGGGGTCGTTTTTGTGTTCTTCGCTGCGGTCATTCAGTGCTACTACGGCTATTACGCTTCGGGCGGACCGCAGGGGGTGGGGGTGGCGGCCGGCCACGCGATGCGGGCCACCATCACCGTGGTGATCATCTTGAACGCGCTGCTGACGATGGCGATGTGGGGCGTCAACGCCGGGGCAAGGTTCGGTGGCTGACGATGCCCAATGCGTTCGACGCCAATGACCGCGGCCCGTCCAACCCCCGATTGTTCGTCACCGGTCTGGTCCTGCTGGTGATTGTCACGGTCGCCGTGACCCTGCTGATCGCACAATCCCAAGGCGCCCTGCAGCATTCCGTGCGGGTCAGCGCCGAACTGGTCAACGTCGGCGACGGCCTGCCGGTGAAGTCCGACGTGAAGTTCCGCGGTGTGCTCGTCGGGTTCGTGTCAGCGGTCACTCCCGCGTCGGCGGGCCACCCCAACATCGTGCGTCTTGACCTCAGCCCGGAGTACGCCCCCGGCATTCCGGACACCGTGACCGCCCGCGTGGTGCCGTCCAACGTGTTCGCGGTGTCGTCCGTGCAGCTGGTGGACAACGGCACACGCTCAGCACCGGTGCGATCCGGCATGGTGATAACCGAAGACAAGACCTTGCCGACCGTGCTGTTCCAGACCACGTTGAACAAATTCCGTCAAGTACTCGCGTCCGTGGGCCGTCAGCCCACCGCCGACAGCGTCGGATGGCTGACCGCGTTGGGCGAGGCCACCAGCGGCCGTGGCAACCGGCTCCGGGACGCCGGCCGTGGTCTCAACGAGATCGTCGACGAGCTCAACACCGTCGTCACCGGCGACGAGGTGGGGCCGTCGACAATGTCCGCGCTCACCGCCGCGACCTCGGCGCTGGGGCAAGCCGCGCCGGAGCTTCTCGACGCCCTCGACGGCGCCGTCCAACCGATGCGCACACTCGCCGAAAAGCGGTCGGTTCTCACGCATCTGCTGTCGTCCGCGTTGGGCACCGTCGGAGTGCTCGGCGATGCCTTCGACCACAACACCGACCGGATGATCGACATCTCCTCGCAGCTGACACCGGTGGTCGGCGTTCTCAGCGATCACGCCGACACCCTGCACGCGATCTCTACCCGGCTGACGACACTGGTCAGCCGGGTCATGGACATCGCGTGGAATCCCGACACCAACCAGCTCCAAGCCAAAGCCGTCGTCTCATTGAACCCCACCCGGTCCTATGTGCGGGCGGACTGCCCGCGCTACGGCGACATGGCCGGACCCAGTTGCTTGACCGCTCCCGAGGTCCCGACGGCGCCAGCGCTGGCACCCTCGCTTGAATCCCGCGGGTTTCCGCTGCCTCCCGGAGTTTCAGAGAACCGGCCCAATTTCGCGCCGCCCCGGGGCTCGGTCGCAGCGCCGGACGACGCCCCGGGGGTGGAATCACCCGAGCCCGTGCCGCCCACCGAGAGTCTGCCGCCCGAGGGACTACCGCCGCCCCCACCGGGTCCCGCGCAGCCCCAGGCGGCGGTGATCGGCGGCAACGTCGGACCGGTCGGCAGCAGCACGGAGAAGCAGCAACTGGAGGTCATTATGGGCGACCCGGTCACCAGTGCAACCCAGATTCTGCTCGCGCCGGTGGTGCGCGGCGCCGCGGTACGGCTTAGGACAAGCACCGGTGGTGGCAAATGAGATACCGCAAGGCGCTACTCGGTCTGAGCGTATTCCTGGTGGTGTCCAGCACCGCGACGTGGCTGGTGCTGGTCACCCTGCGCCGCGAAGTCAGCGGTCCGACGAACACCTACACCGCGGTGTTCACCGACATCTCCGGTCTGCACGCCGGTGACGATGTCCGCACCGCTGGTGTTCGGGTGGGACGTGTCGACAGCGTCGACTTGGATGGCACCCTCGCGAAGATCACGTTCCGAGTGCCGAAGACCCAAGTCCTCTACGACGACACCACCGCGGCGGTGACCTATCAGAACATCATCGGCCAGCGCTACCTCGGCCTCTCCCCCGGAGCCTCTCACTCCCACACCCGGTTACCCGATCGCGGAAGCATCCCCGTCGAGCGCACCCACCCGTCGTTCGATATCTCGTATCTACTCAACGGATTCGAGCCGCTGTTCACCCTATTGAGCCCGCAACAAGTGGACAACCTGACCGCCGGCATCATCCAAGCGTTACAAGGTGATTCCGCGTCGGTGGTGACGGTGATCAACCAGACGTCGGCGTTGGCCGAGTCGCTCGCCGGGCCCGATCAGGTTCTCGGTGACGTCATCGGCAATCTCAACGAGGTGACCGCGATCCTGGCCCGCCAAGACCGCGACCTGCAAGCCGTAATCGACTACTCCCGCACCGCCTTGGCGACACTGGCCACCCGGCGCGACGAGTTGACGGCCTCGACCGGTTCGATCACCCAGGCGATCGATCGGCTGTCGACGATCATGGCCGCCGTCTATCCCGACCTGGACGAACTGCTTCACCGCGAGCCCGGCTTCATCGGTCATCTCACCGGCGAGGGACGGCAGCGGTTCGCCCATTACGGCGCAAATCTTGTCCTGGTTCTCAAAGGTCTGGCTCGAGCATCCCAGGACGGCAGCTACATTGACGGCTACATCTGCGACATCAACGCCACGATCTTCGCGTTCCTGGGGCGGCTGATCCCCGGTATCGTCCGGCTCGCGTCACCGGGCAACATCGTCCAACATTCGCCGATCTGCAGGTAGGGATGCGATGCTGCTCCGACTGAAACGCCCGCTCGAGGAGTACAACGCCATCTGGGTGGGGACCGTCACCGTTGCGGTGCTGGCCGTGGTGATCACCGCAATCGTCGGCATCGGCAAATTGTCTCTGGGCCACCGCGAGTATCGGGCCGAGTTTGCCCAGGCCGCCCAGGTCAATTCCGGTGACCAGGTCACCGTGGCGGGAATCGAGGTGGGCGCGGTGACGGACGTCGCCCTCACCGGCAACCACGTCACGGTGACGTTCACCGTCCGCAACGGGGTACGGGTGGGCAACCAGTCACGGGCCGCCATCAAACTGACCACCCTGCTGGGGCGCCGCTACCTCGAGTTGTCCCCGGCCGGTGACGGCGAACTCCCGTCCCGCACCATCGCGCTGGCCCACACGTCGGTGCCCTACAACCTGCAGGACACGCTGGCTGACGCGACGACCACCTTCGAACAAGTCGACGCCGACCGCGTCGCCGCGTCGCTGTCCGAACTGAGCGACGGCCTCACCGGTGTCCCCGAGGCGCTCCCGCAGGCCCTGCAGAACGTCAAATCCCTGGCGGCGGTGGTCGCTTCGCGTCGCGACCAGATCGGCTCGCTGCTCAAGAACGTGGACACGATCACCCGGGTGATCCGCGACCAGAAGGCAGACCTGGGCGCACTGGTGATCCAGGGCCGGGATCTACTGCAGACCGTCACGTCCCGGCAGACCGTGGTGCACCGACTGTTCGCAGGCACCACGGCGTTGGTCGACACCTTGAAGACGATCCTCGACGACGAACCCGCGTTCAACGAACTACTGGCCAACCTTCAGCAATTCGCCCAGATGGCCGCCCAACACGACGCGCTGGTCCGCGACACGCTGCAGGTGATGCCGGTGGCCTTCCGCAATCTCGCCAACGCCAGCGGCAGCGGCACGGCGCTCGATATCAATCTGCCCGCCGGGATACTCGTCGACTCGTGGATGTGTGCGCTCAGTGGACGCGCCCAACAGTTCGGGCTGGCGCAATACTTCACCGATTGCCAACCCACGGCGGATCCATTTCCTGGTTGGCCGCCACCGGACCCAGCGAGGCTACCGCGATGAGCCGCCACTTTACCCACGCCAAGCCGATCGCTATCGGGCTCGCCGTTGTCGCATTCGCCGGGATCGTCCTCTGGTACCTCACTTCCGGGGAACGGCACCGGCCGCTGACGGTGACCGCGCAGTTCGAGAACGCCGTCGGGCTCTACGAGGGCAACGCGGTCTCGGTGCTGGGCATGCGGGTAGGGAAGGTCACGAAGATCACCCCCACGGACAGCTACGTCGAGGTGAAGTTCGTCATCGACAAGGACGTCAAGATACCCGCGGACGTTCAGGCGGTCACCGTCAACACGTCCATCCTGACCGACCGGCACATCGAGCTGACACCCGCGTACGGTGGCGGACCCACGCTGCGTGACGGGGACGTCGTCAGCCTTCCCCGCACCAGAACACCCGTCGAATTCGATCGCACCCTGGCCATGGCCGACAAGCTGTCCCGCGCCTTGGGCGGCGACAACCAGGGCCAGGGCCCACTCGGCAACCTGATCGGGATCGGCGCCAAGATCTCCTCCGGCAGCGGACCGGACATCAAGGCGGCCCTCGACCAACTGTCCCAGGCACTGCGGCTCAGCGGGGATGACGGGGCCGCCACCAAGGAGACGGTTCAGTCGATCGCGACCAGCCTCGCCGACCTGACCCAGGCCGCCGCGGACAACGACACCGCGATCAGGGAGTTCGGTTCGAACGTCCGCACACTCAGCGATGTCGTCGCCGCCGAGAACCTCGGTGCGGGCAGCACCGGCGCCAAGATCAACCAGATCCTCGACCAGGCCACCGCGCTGCTGGAGAAGAACCGCGACAAGCTCAAAGACACCGTCGGTGATTTTGGCGACCTCACCGGCACGCTCACCGACTACCACCGCGAACTCGAAGAGATCATCGACGTTTTACCGCTGGTGGGCACCAACATCTACAACGCGGTGGACCGCAACGGCAACACCCTGCGGCTGCACCCCACCCTCGACAAACTTCTGCTCAACGGCCAGATGGCCAAGGAGATCTGCAATCTGGCCGGCCTCAAAGACTTGGGCTGTGCGACGGGGACCGTCGCCGATAATGCGCCCGAGTTCGGCACCACCTTCTTCGTGGACGGAATGACGGGCATGCTCGAACATATGGCGGGAGTTGGGGGATGACGCGTCGTCGAGGTGCCGCGGCCCGCGCAGTGTGCGCGGCCGGATTGACGGTCGTGTTGGCCGGCTGTGCAACCGGGCTCGGCAGCGTTCCGCTGCCCGCGCCCGGCCATATCGACGGGAACATCACGGTGACAGCCGTGTTCGCCAACGCGACGAACCTGCCCGTGAAAGCGAAGGTGAAGCTCAACGGCGCCGACGTCGGCGAAGTCGAATCCATCGACGCCCAAGACTTCGCGGCACGCGTGAGGATGAAGGTCAGCGGCGACACGCCGCTGTACGCCGACACCATTGCCGAGTTGCGTTCGGCGACACCACTCGGCGATATCTTCGTCGCCGTGCGACCCGGGCCAAACCCGGACGCCGCCCGGCTGCGCGACGGCGACACCATCGACTTGGACCACACGACGTCCGCCGCCACCATCGAGGACGTGCTCAGCTCGGCCACGCTGCTGGTC
>NZ_MLQM01000038.1:0-33936 GCF_001854525.1 Mycobacterium talmoniae | reverse complement strand
CCCCGCGCCCGTGGGGGCGGGGCCAAGGCGGCGCCTGCAGCCCGGCCTCGGCCAGCGCGCGCTGCCGCTTCTCGACGGGCAGCGCCGCCACCTCGGTGACCGCGGCGCTGATTTCGGGTCGCAGGTGCGCGACCGCATCCAAGTCGATGCGCAGCTCGCGCCGCACCCCCTGCTGGGTCAGCGCGGCCACCCGCCGCAGCCAGCGCTGCCGACCGCCGAGGAACTGCCCGATCCCGTAGGCCCGGCGCAGGTACAGGTGGGCGTCGTGCTCCCAGGTGATGCCGATGCCGCCGAGCACCTGGATGCAGTCCTTGACGTTGGCTTTGGCGGCCTCGATGCCGGTGGCGGCGGCGACCGCCGCGGCGACCGACAGCTGCTGGTCGCTGGCCTCGGCGGCGGCGCGGGCGGCGTCGGCAGCGGCGACCGACGCCTGCTCGGCCCGCAACAGCATCTCGGCGCAGATGTGCTTGATCGCCTGGAAGCTGCCGATCGGCTTCCCGAACTGCTCACGCACCTTGGCGTAGTCGGTGGCGGTGTGCAGCGCCCACCGGGCCAGGCCGGCGGCCTCGGCGGCGGCCACCGTCGCCGCCAGGTCGTGTACCCGTTGGTCGGCCACCGGCAGGACGGCGGCCGGCGCCGAGTCCAGGGTGACCCGGGCCAGCGGGCGGGAGAAATCCGTGGCGTCCACCGACTCGACGCGCACGCCGTCGGCGGCGGCGTCGACGACCACCCAGCTGTCGCCGGCCGGCAGCAGCAGCACCCCGGCGGCATCGGCACCCAGCAGGTACTCGGCGGTGCCGGATACCCGGTCCCCCTTCAGCCGCACGTCGGCGGCCAGCGCGACCCCGGCGGTGCGCTGCCCGGAGGCCAGCGCTTCCAGCAGCTCGGGCTCGGTGACCAGCAGGGTGGCCAGCGCCGTCGTCGCCACCGGCCCGGGGATCAGCGCGCGGGCGGCCTCGTCGACCATCGCGCACAAATCCTCTACGCCGCCGCCGGCACCGCCGTGCTCCTCGGCCACGGCCACCCCGAACAGCCCCAACGACGCCAGGCCGTCGAAAACCGGCCGCCACGCCTCGCTCTTGCCCTGCTCAACGTCGCGAACCGCCGCGGTCGCGCCGGAGCCCGCCGCCCAGTCGCGCACCAGTTCGCGCGCCGCGAACTGCTCGTCCGTGATGGTCGTTGACACCCTGGAAACCTCCGGACTCCTACGCTTTGACGGGAGAAGGGCACGCGTGCCCACTAGAACGTGTTCTAATAGTGCCAGTGATCGACCGTCAAGTCGACCGCCATCGCAGCAGGACACGCGGGGTTCTCGGCGCTGCGGAGACGAGAAAGTCGCGCTTGCCATGCGTATCGTTGCCCACGGGTACGTAACGAAGAAGGAGTTTCCTGCCGATGTCCTCGCCAGCGCACACCAACTCAGGCCGGGCTTCGGGCGCGCAGCCACGGGAGGTCTCCAACGTGGCCGCGCTCGCCGAGTCCGAGCTCGGGTCGGAGGCGCAGCGGGAGCGCCGCAAGCGCATCCTGGACGCGACGATGGCCATCGCGTCCAAGGGCGGCTACGAAGCGGTGCAGATGCGCGCGGTGGCCGACCGCGCCGACGTGGCGGTCGGCACCCTGTACCGGTATTTCCCGTCCAAGGTGCATCTGCTGGTGTCGGCGTTGGGCCGCGAGTTCGAACGCATCGACGCCAAAACCGATCGGTCCACGTTGACCGGGGGCACCCCGTATCAGCGGCTGAACGTGATGGTCAGCAAGCTCAACCGGGCCATGCAGCGCAATCCGCTGCTGACCGAGGCGATGACCCGTGCCTACGTGTTCGCCGACGCGTCGGCGGCCGGCGAGGTCGACCACGTCGAGAAGATCATTGATTCGATGTTTGCCCGGTCGATGAGCGACGGCGAACCGACCGAGGACCAGTACCACATTGCCCGGGTGATCTCCGATGTCTGGTTGTCCAATCTGCTGGCCTGGTTGACCCGGCGGGCGTCGGCGACCGACGTCAGCAAGCGGCTGGACCTGGCGGTGCGGCTGTTGATCGGCAACGAGACGCCGCCGACGGACTGACACCGGCCGTAAGCTGTCCACCGTGACCTGGGTGGACCTCAACGCCGATCTCGGGGAGGGTTTCGGTGTCTGGCGCCTCGGCGACGACGAGGCCATGCTGGGCATCGTCACCAGCGCCAACGTGGCGTGCGGCTTCCACGCCGGCGACCCGGCCGGGCTGCTGCGGGTCTGTCAGGCCGCCGCCGATCGCGGGGTGCGGATCGGCGCGCAGGTCAGCTACCGGGACTTGGCCGGGTTCGGTCGACGCTTCATCGACGCCACCGCCGAGGATCTGCGCGCCGACGTCGTCTACCAGATCGGCGCGCTGCAGGCGCTGGCCCGGGCCGCCGGCTCGACGGTGGGCTACGTCAAACCCCATGGCGCGCTGTACAACACCATCGTGACCCACCGCGAGCAGGCGGCCGCTGTCGCCGACGCGGTGCGCTCGATGGACACCGGCCTGCCGGTGCTGGGGCTGGCCGGTTCGGTGTTCTTCGAGGAGGCCGAAAAACGTGGGCTGCGCACGGTGGCCGAAGCGTTCGCCGACCGCGCCTACCGACCGGACGGCCAGCTGGTGTCGCGCCGCGAACCCGGTGCGGTGCTGCACGACCCGGCGGTGATCGCCGAGCGGGTGGCGACCATGGTGACCGGCGGGCAGCTCACCGCGGTCGACGGGTCGACGGTACCGGTCCGCGCGGAATCGGTGTGTGTGCACGGGGATTCACCGGGCGCGGTGCGGATCGCGGCGGCGGTGGCCGACCGGTTGCGCGCCGACGGTGTCGAGCTGCGGGCGTTCTGCTGATGCGGCTGAAACCCGGGCGGCCGGATCTGGCCCGCTACGCGGACCGGTTCCGGGTGCCCGCGGCCGCCGCCGGTGCGCCGCTGTCGGTGACCTGGCTGGGGGTGACGACGGTGCTGATCGACGACGGGTCCTCGGCGCTGCTGACCGACGGCTACTTCTCCCGGCCCAGCCTGCCCCGGGTGGCGGTGGGCACGGTGGCGCCGTCGGCGGCGCGCATCGACGGCTGTCTGGCCCGCGCCGGGGTGCAGCGGTTGGCGGCGGTCATCCCGGTGCACACCCACATCGACCACGCGTTGGATTCGGCCGTGGTCGCCGAACGGACCGGCGCCCTCCTGGTCGGTGGCGCCTCGGCCGCCAACATCGGTTACGGGCAGGGGCTTTCCGCGGAGCGGGTGGTGGTCGCGGTCCCGGGTGAGCCGATCACCCTGGGCGCCTACCAGGTGACGCTGATCGAATCGCGGCACTGCCCACCCGACCGGGTTCCCGGCGTGATCACCGCGCCGGTCACCCCGCCGGTGAAGGCGTCGGCCTACAAATGCGGGGAGTCCTGGTCGACGCTGGTGTGCCACCGGCCGTCGGGGCGGCGGCTGCTGATTCAGGGCAGCGCGGGGTTCGTGCCGGGCGCGCTGGCCGGGCAGCGCGCCGAGGTGGTCTATCTCGGTGTCGGCCAACTCGGCCTGCAGTCGCGGCAGTACCTGGTCGACTACTGGGCCGAGACGGTGCGGGCCGTCGGCGCGTCCACCGTGGTGTTGACCCACTGGGACGACTTCTTCCGCCCACTGTCAAAACCGTTGCGAGCCTTACCGTATGCCGGCGACGACCTGGATGTGACGATGCGGGTGCTCGACGAGCTGGCCGACGCCGACGGGGTCGCGGTGCACCTGCCGACGGTGTGGCGCCGCGAAGACCCGTGGGCGTGAACCTGATCCTGGCGCTGCTGCTGCTGGTCGTCGTCCTCGGCTTCGCCGTCGCCCGGCCGCGGGGCTGGCCGGAGGCGTTCGCCGCGATCCCGGCCGCGGGCGTCCTGGTGGCGACCGGCGCGATCTCGCTGCACGACGCGACCACCGAAGCGGCCGGGCTGGTGCGGGTGGTGGCGTTCCTGGGCGCGGTGCTGGTGCTGGCCAAGCTGTGCGACGACGAGGGCCTGTTCGACGCGGCCGGCGCCGCGATGGCCCGGGCGGACGTCGGTCCGCCGCAACACCTGCTGCGGCGGGTGTTCGTCATCGCCGCCGGCATCACCGCGGTGTTGAGCCTGGACGCCACCGTGGTGCTGTTGACCCCGGTGGTGCTGGCCATGGTGCGACGCCGCAGCGCGCCGGTGCGGCCGCACGCGTATGCCACCGCACACCTGGCCAACACCGCCTCGCTGCTGTTGCCGGTGTCCAACCTGACCAACCTGCTGGCCTTTCACGCCGCGGATCTTTCGTTTTCCCGATTCACCGTGCTGATGGCGTTGCCGTGGCTGGCCGCGAACGGCGCCGTGTACCTGGTGTTCCGGTGGTTTTTCGCCCGGGATCTGCGCGCGGTGCCCGATCACGCCGCGACCGCCGCTCCCCCGCGGGTGCCGATCTTCGTGCTGGTGGTGCTGGCGTGCACGCTGGTGGGGTTTGCGGCGACCGAGGCGCTGGGCGTCGCGCCGGCGTGGGCGGCGCTGGCCGGGGCGACGGTGCTGGCCGGGCGCAGCCTGACCCGGCGGCGCAGCACGGTGATCGGCATCGTGCGGGCGGCCAACCTGCCGTTCCTGCTGTTCGTGTTGGCGCTGGGGGTGGTGGTGCAGGCCGTGATGGTCAACGGTTTGGATCGCGGCATGCGGGCGGTGCTGCCCACCGGTTCGGGGCTGGCGGCGCTGCTGGGGATCGCCGCGGTCGCGGCCGTGCTGGCCAACCTGGTCAACAACCTGCCCGCCACCTTGGTGTTGGTGCCGCTGGCCGCCGCGAACGGGCCGGCGGCGGTGCTGGCGGTGCTGATCGGGGTGAACATCGGCCCCAACCTGACCTACGTCGGTTCGCTGTCGAATCTGCTGTGGCGTCGGGTGCTGCGCCGCTACGACGTGGACGCCGGTGTCGGCGAGTACACCCGGTTGGGGTTGTGCACGGTCCCGGCGGCGGTGGGGGCGGCGGTGCTGGCGCTGTGGGTCAGCGTGCGGCTGCTCGGCGTCTAAGGTTTGACTCTGCGTGTACCACGCAAAAGTCCAAGTGCGGTGTCTGGTGGGCGCAGAGTCAACGGGTCGCCGGTTGCGGCGGCGGCAGGCCAAGCTCGGCCAGCACGGTGCGCAGCCTGGTCGGATAGTCGGTGATGAGGCCGTCGACGCCGGCGGCGATCTGGGCCCGCATCGTATCGGGGTCGTTGACGGTCCACGGAATGACCTTGAGCCCCAACGCGTGTGCCCGATCGACAAACACCCCGTCGACTTGCGGGTATTCGGGTGCGACGATGTTGGCCCCGGCCGCCAGCGCCGCTGGGATCGGGTCACCGGTCGCCGTCTCATCCCACAACGCCACCAACGGGATGCTGGGCTCGGCGCGCCGCACCATCGGCAGCGTGCGCCAGTCGAAGCTTTCGACCTCGACCCGGTCCACCTTGCCGGCGGCGCGGACCGCGGCCAGGATCACCTCGACGAACTCTTCGGGCGGTGCGGAGTCGTCGGGATGTGCGGCGTCCAGCTTGGTTTCGATGTTGTAGCGGACCCGGGCGTGCCGGGCATCGGTGAGCGCGAAGACTTCCGGCAGCGTCGCCAGGGTGTTGCCGGGCACCGGCTCGGCCTCGGGAAAATCCGCCAGCGGCAGGTCGCAGTCCAGGGTGCGCAGCTGCGCCAGGGTGAGGTCGTGCACCCGCTTGCCCACATAGGGGTATTGCGGGTCGCCGCCGAACAGCGGTCCGGTGTCGACGCACTTGTCGGGCTGGATCGTCGGGTCGTGCCAGACCAGCGGTTGCCGGTCCTTGGTGATGACGATGTCGAATTCCAACGTGCTGACCCCGATTTCGAGGGCTTTAGCGAAGGCCTGCAGCGACGACTCGGTGGTCTCGCCGCGACCGCCGCGGTGCGCCTGCAGGTCGAAGTCCGAGGGTTGCGCCGCCGCCGTCGGCGCCAGGGCCAGCGCCCACATCGCCGAGCAGACACAGATTCGCACAGTCCGGGCGGGTTTCGTGCGAGTTTGCGTCTGCTCGCGGTGGGTCACCGGCGCTGGCGGGCGATTTCGGCCAGCACCACCCCGGCGGCCACCGAGGCGTTCAGTGATTCGGTCGCCCCGGCCATCGGGATCGACACCACCGCGTCGCAGTGCTCTCGCACCAGCCGCGACAACCCCTTGCCTTCGGAGCCGACGACCACCACGGTCGGGACGGTGCCGTCCAACTCGTCGACCACGGTGTCCCCGTCGGCGTCCAACCCGACCACCTGCAGCCCCCGGTCGGCCCAGTCCTTGAGCGTGCGGTTGAGGTTGGTGGCCCGCCCCACCGGAATCCGGGCCGCCGCACCGGCGCTGGTGCGCCAGGCCACCGCGGTCACCGACGCCGACCGGCGCTGCGGGATCAGCACACCGTGGCCGCCGAACGCCGCCACCGACCGCACGATCGCGCCCAGGTTGCGGGGGTCGGAGATGTTGTCCAGCGCCACCAGCAGCGCGGGTCTGATGTCGTCGGACGCGGCGGCGAGCAGATCGTCGGGGTGCGCGTATCGATACGGCGGCACCTGCAGGGCGATGCCCTGATGCAGCCCGTTGGTGGTCATCCGGTCCAGGTCGGTGCGTGGCACCTCCAGGATGGGGATACCGGAATCGGCGGCCCGGGTGACGGATTCGGTGAGCCGCTCGTCGGCTTCGGCGCCCAGCGCGACGTACAGCGCGGTGGCCGGGACCCCGGCGCGCAGGCATTCCAGCACCGGGTTGCGGCCCAGCACGGTTTCGGTGTCGTCGGTGGGTCGCCGCGACGTCTTGCGGACCTGCTGCTGCTTGGCGGCACGCTTGGCCGCGGGGTGGTGCGGCCGCTTATGCGCGGGCGGGGTGGCGCCGCGGCCCTCCAGCCCGCGGCGGCGCACGCCGCCCGAGCCGACCGTCGGCCCCTTCTTGGTGCCCGGTTTGCGTACTGCGCCGCGGCGCTGCGAATTGCCGGCCATCTACTTGGTGTCCCTGTCAGTTAGCGACCATTGCGGCCCGTCACCGGTGTCGGTGACCTCGATGCCGGCCCGCTTGAGCCGGTCCCGGATCTCGTCGGCCAACGCCCAGTTCCGTTCGGCGCGGGCGGCCTCGCGCCGCTGCAACTCGGCGTGCACCAGCACGTCGACGGCCGCCAGCGCCGCCGACGTCTCGTCCCGGGATTCCCAGCGTTCGTCGAGCGGATCGCAGCCCAGGATGCCCATCATGGCGCGGATCGCGCCGGCGTGGGCCAGCGCGGCGTCGTGGTCGCCGGCGTCGAGCGCCCGGTTGCCTTCGGCGCGGGCGTGGTGCACCTCGGCCAACGCGATCGGCACCGACAGGTCGTCGTCGAGCGCGTCGGCGAACCGCGGCGTCCAACAGGTGGCATCGACGGCCCCGACCCGGTTGCGCACCCGGTGCAGGAATTCCTCGATGCCCACATAGGCTTTGACCGCGTCCTGCAGGGCGGTTTCGGAGAACTCCAGCATCGACCGGTAGTGGGCGCTGCCCAGGTAGTAGCGCAGTTCGGCGGGCCGGACCCGCTGCAGCACCGCCGACATGGACAACACGTTGCCCAGCGACTTGCTCATCTTCTCGCCGCCCAGGGTGACCCAGCCGTTGTGCAGCCAGTACCGGGCGAACCCGTCGCCGGCGGCCCGGCTCTGCGCGATCTCGTTCTCGTGGTGCGGGAAGACCAGATCCATGCCGCCGCAGTGGATGTCGAACTCGGCCCCCAGGTAGGCGTGGGCCATCGCCGAGCATTCCAGGTGCCAGCCGGGCCGGCCGGGTCCCCACGGGGTGGGCCAGGACGGTTCGCCGGGTTTGGCCGCCTTCCACAGGGTGAAGTCGCGTTGGTCGCGTTTGCCGGTGGCCACGCCCTCGCCCTGGTGCACGTCGTCGACCCGGTGCCCGGACAGCTGCCCGTAGTCCGGGTAGCTGAGCACGTCGAAGTAGACGTCGCCGTCGCCGGTGTAGGCGTGGCCGGCGTCGATCAGCCGCGCAATCAGCTCGACCATCTGGGTGATGTGGCCGGTGGCGCGGGGTTCGGCAGACGGCGGCAGCACGCCCAGCGCGTCGTAGGCGGCGGTGAACGCGCGCTCGTGGGTGGCGGCCCACTCCCACCAGGGCCGACCCGCGGCGGCGGCCTTGTTGAGGATCTTGTCGTCGATGTCGGTGACGTTGCGGATGAACGCGACGTCGTAGCCGCGCGCGGTCAGCCAGCGGCGCAGCATGTCGAACGCCACCCCGCTGCGGATGTGGCCGATGTGCGGCAGCGCCTGCACGGTGGCGCCGCACAGGTAGATGGAGGCGTGGCCGGGCCGCAACGGGACGAAATCACGCACGGCACCGGTTGCCGTGTCGTGGAGCCGCAGGCGGGCGCGATCGGTCACGACGTGCCAGCTTACCTGGCTGGTGGGGGTGGTCAGCGCCAAGTTGGGGGCCCAGCCACCACCAGCGCGGTGGCGATGGCGGCCAACCCTTCGCCGCGGCCGGTCAACCCGAGGCCGTCGGTGGTGGTCGCCGACACCGACACCGGGGCGCCCAGCAGCTCGGACAGCACCTCCTGGGCCTCGGCGCGCCGCGGCCCGACCTTGGGCCGGTTGCCGATCACCTGCACTGCGGCATTGCCGACGGTAAAACCGGCGGCCGCCAGCAGGTCGCGGACATGGGCCAGCATCGCCGCGCCGGTCACCGCGGCCCAGCGGGGGTCATCGACGCCGAACACCGCCCCCAGGTCGCCGAGCCCGCCGGCCGACAGCAGGGCGTCGCAGAGCGCGTGCACGGCGACGTCGCCGTCGGAGTGGCCGGCGCAGCCGTCGGCGTCGGGAAACAGCAGCCCCAGCAGCCAACAGGGCCGCCCGGATTCGATCGGATGCACGTCGGTGCCCAGCCCGACGCGCGGCAGCGGGGTCACTCGCCCACCACCGCTTGGGCCAGCAGCAGGTCCAGCCGGTTGGTGATCTTGAAGGCCAGCGGGTCGCCGTCGACCACCTGCACCTGGCCGCCGACGTGCTCCACCATGGACGCGTCGTCGGTGAACTCGCCGTCGCCGCTGCGCTCGTAGGCCCGCAGCAGCAGTTCGGTGGCAAAGCCCTGCGGGGTCTGCACCGCCCGCAGACCGGCCCGCTCCGGCGTGCCCAACACCACCCCGTTGGCGTCGACGGCTTTGATGGTGTCGGGCACCGGCAACGCGGGCACCACCGCGGCGTGCCCGGCCCGCAGCGCCTCGACCACCCGGACGATCAAATCGGGGGGTGTCAGCGCGCGGGCGGCGTCGTGCACCAGCACAAAATCGGGCTGCTCGGCGTTGGATACCGCGGCCAGCGCCCGGCGTACCGAGTCCACCCGGGTGGCGCCGCCGGCCACGATGGTGGCCTCGCCGCCCAGGATCAGCTTGGCTTGGTCGGTGCGTTCGGCGGGTACCGCCACCACCACCCGGTCCACCACCCCGGACTGCAGCAGGCCGGCGACGGCGCGTTCCACCAGGGTGCGCCCGTCGAGATGGAAGAACGCCTTGGGAACACCGACCGCTAACCGTTCACCGGAGCCTGCAGCTGGAACGACGGCGATGGTGCCCGTCACCGAACCCTCCGGAGGTCAGGACGCGGCGGCCAGAACCTCGTCGAGAATGGTCTCCGCCTTGGCGTCGTCGGTGTTCTCCGCCAACGCCAGCTCGCCGACCAGGATCTGCCGGGCCTTGGCCAGCATCCGCTTCTCGCCGGCCGACAGGCCGCGCTCCTGGTCGCGGCGCCACAAGTCGCGCACGACCTCGGCGACCTTGTTGACATCACCGGAGGCGAGCTTCTCCAGGTTGGCCTTGTAGCGGCGCGACCAGTTGGTCGGCTCCTCGGTGTGGGGGGCGCGCAGCACCTGGAAGACCTTGTCCAGGCCCTCCTGCCCAACCACGTCGCGCACGCCGACATACTCGGCATTCTCGGCGGGAACTCGAACGGTGAGATCGCCCTGCGCCACCTTCAAAACGAGATAGTCTTTTTGTTCGCCTTTGATGGTCCGGGTTTCGATCGCCTCGATTAGTGCGGCACCGTGGTGTGGATAGACGACGGTGTCTCCGACCTTAAAAATCATCTGATTCGAGCCCCTTTCGCCACTCCATGCTAACACGGGCCACCAACACGCGTTGAACAACGGTGCAGGTCAGGGGCACCGCCGGTGAAGAATAGGGGTTGACACGGCGCTAAATCCGTGCAACACACCACACGTCGAGGATTCCGTCGAGGCCCGATCCGAGCGCGCTGCGCGGCGCTGGCAGGGGCTGGGCCGCCCTGCGCTACCGCCGGCCGGACCGTCCTACTACAGTGCATAGTCATCCACCGCAGCGTCGGTACCGAGCAGGAGGCATTGAGTGAACCGCATCGACACCCGCCTGCGTACCCGCGTGTCCGCGGCCACCGTCGGGCTGGCCCTCTGCGCCGCGCTCGGTGCGGGCACGCTGAGCGGCTGCGGCACCGGACAGATCTCGCAGACCGCGAACCAGGCGTCCGCGGTGAACGGCACCGGCGGGGTGCTCAAGCATGTGGCGCTGCGCAACGTGCGCATCCAGTCCGACCAGAGCGGCGACTTCGTCGAACCCGGCAAAACCGTCGACCTGGATTTCGTGGTCAGCAACCAGTCCCCGGACACCCGCGACGAACTGACCGGCATCCACACCGACATCGGCACGGTGACCGTCAACGGCAACAAGACGCTGCCGGCCGGCGGCATGCTGGTGGTCGGCACCCCGGCCGGCCAGGATGTGGCGCCGGCGAAGGCCATGCAGGAACTTCGCAGCATCGAGGACGCCAGCGCCGCCGCGGCGACCGTGGCCTTGACCAAGCCGATCAGCAACGGCCTGACCTACAACGTCACCTTCGATTTCAAGGTGGCCGGCAGCATCACCCTGGCGGTGCCCATCTCCGCCGGGACGGCTCCGCAGCAGGTCATGTCCGGTAACGAGTAACGGGCTGTCACACCCGCCCGATACGGTCACCCCGTGACCAAGGCACGTTCGCAGTACCGCTGCTCGGAATGCCAGCACGTCACCACCAAATGGGTGGGTCGCTGCCCGGGCTGCGGCACCTGGGGCACCGTCGACGAGGTGGCCGTCCTGGGCGCGGCGTCCGGGGCGGGCCGGCGCGCGGTCATCCCGGCCTCCCCCGCGGTTCCGATCAGCTCCATCCAGCCGGGCCACACCCGGCACTACCCGACCGGTGTCGGTGAGCTGGACCGGGTGCTCGGCGGGGGTGTGGTGCCGGGGTCGGTCACCCTGCTGGCCGGCGATCCCGGGGTGGGCAAGTCGACGCTGCTGCTGGAGGTCGCCCACCGCTGGGCGGAAACCGGTCAGCGGGCGCTGTACGTCTCCGGGGAGGAGTCCAGCGGGCAGATCCGGCTGCGCGCCGAACGCACCGGCTGCAGCCACGACGAGATCTACCTGGCCGCCGAATCGGACCTGCACGCGGTGCTCGGCCACATCGAGGCGGTGCAGCCCACGCTGGTCGTGGTGGATTCGGTGCAGACCATCTCCACCACCGAAGCCGACGGGGTGTCCGGCGGCGTCACCCAGGTCCGTGCGGTGACCACCGCGCTGACCGCGGTCGCCAAGACCACCGGGGTGGCGCTGCTGCTCGTCGGCCACGTCACCAAGGACGGCGCGATCGCCGGTCCGCGGTCGCTGGAACACCTCGTCGACGTGGTGCTGCATTTCGAAGGTGACCGCAACACCAGCTTGCGGATGGTGCGCGGGGTGAAGAACCGGTTCGGTGCCGCCGACGAGGTCGGGTGCTTCCTGTTGCACGACAACGGGATTGAAGGGATCGCCGACCCCTCCGGGCTGTTCTTGGAGCAGCGGCCGGCCCCGGTGCCCGGCACCGCGATCACGGTGGCGCTGGACGGCAAGCGGCCGCTGGTCGGCGAGGTCCAGGCGTTGCTGGCCACCCCGACCGGCGGGTCACCGCGGCGGGCGGTCAGCGGCATCGACCACGCCCGCGCCGCGATGGTCACCGCGGTGTTGGAAAAACACGCCCGGCTGCCGATCGCGGTCAACGACATCTACCTGTCCACCGTCGGCGGCATGCGGCTCACCGATCCGTCCTGTGATCTGGCGGTGGCGATGGCGCTGGCCTCGGCGACCGCCGAGCTGCCGCTGCCCACCACCGCGGTGGTGATCGGCGAGGTCGGGTTGGCCGGCGACCTGCGGCAGGTCAGCGGGCTGGAACGCCGGCTCAGCGAGGCGGCCCGGCTCGGATTCACCACCGCGTTGATCCCGCCCGGCGGTGCAGCGGTGCCCGCCGGGATGCGCACGCTGGAGGCGTCGACCATCGTCGCGGCGCTGTCCCACCTGGTCGACATCGCCGACCATCGGACCAGCAAACCCCCGCGGCTGCATAGTCTGGATGGGCCGCCCGACCGGGGCGGCGCAGCGCAGAATGGATGGTCGTGACGACGACGGGCAGAAGGAATTCCCACGGCGCGCCGCCGGCGACCCGCCCCACCCTGCGGGAGGCGGTCGGCCGGCTGGCGCCCGGCACCCCGCTGCGCGACGGTTTCGAACGCATCCTGCGCGGGCGGACCGGGGCGCTGGTGGTGCTCGGCCACGACGACAATGTCGAGGCGATCTGCGACGGCGGGTTTTCCCTCGACGTCCGGTACGCGCCGACCCGGCTGCGGGAGCTGGCCAAGATGGACGGCGCGGTGGTGCTGTCCACCGACGCCAGCCGCATCGTGCGGGCCAACGTGCAGCTGGTGCCCGACCCGTCGATCCCCACCGACGAGTCCGGCACCCGGCATCGTTCCGCGGAGCGGGCCGCGATCCAGACCGGCTTCCCTGTGGTCTCGGTCAGCCAGTCGATGAGCATCGTGACCGTCTACGTCGGCGGGGAACGCCACGTGCTGGCCGACTCGGCGACGATCCTGTCCCGGGCCAACCAGGCCATCGCGACGCTGGAACGCTACAAGACCCGGCTCGACGAGGTCAGCCGGCAGCTGTCGCGGGCCGAGATCGAGGACTTCGCCACGCTGCGCGACGTGATGACGGTGGTGCAGCGGCTGGAATTGGTCCGCCGCATCGGTTTGGTGATCGACAACGACGTCGTCGAGTTGGGCACCGACGGCCGGCAGTTGCGGCTGCAGCTCGATGAGCTGCTGGGCGGCAACGACACCGACCGGGAGCTGATCGTGCGGGACTACCACGCCAACCCGGCGCCGCTGTCCAAGGCTCAGGTGGCCGCCACCCTCGACGAGCTGGACGCGCTGTCGGACAGCGAGCTGCTCGATTTCACCGCGCTGGCCACGGTGTTCGGGTATCCGGCGACCGCGGAGGCGCAGGATTCGGGGGTCAGCGCGCGCGGCTACCGGGCGATGGCCGGGATCCCGCGGCTGCAGTTCGCCCACGCCGACCTGCTGGTCCGGGCGTTCGGCACCCTGCAGGGCCTGCTGGCGGCCAGCGCCGGGGATCTGCAGGCGGTGGACGGCATCGGCGCGATGTGGTCCCGCCACGTGCGGGAGGGGTTGTCGCACCTGGCCGAGTCGACGATCGCCGACCGGCTGGCGTGATCGCTCAGTTGCCGGGCGGAGCCGCCGGCGGCGGGCCGGGCATCGGCGGCGGACCCGGCGGCGGCCCTTGCGGGGGCAGCCCGGGCGACACCCCGTCCTGGGGCGGCAGCCCGGTGGCCGGGGACGCCTCGGCGAGGATGAACGGCACCGCGGCCGAGCGCAGGTTGCCCAGTTGCACGACGAGGTTGTAGGTGCCCGGACCGATCGGTTGACGCGGCAGCGGACACTGCGGCGCCGACCCCATCCCGGTCCAGGTCACCGCGGTGGTGACCTGCTCCCCCGGCGCGAACGTCTTCACCAGGGTTTCGTTGGACGGCGCGCAGTCTAGGTTGGACCACAACCGCTGGTTGTCCAGCGAGTACACGTAGGCCGCCAGCACCGCCGCCCCGACGTCGCGCTTGCAGGACACCAGCCCGATGTTGGTCACGACCATGGTGAATTTCGGCTGTTCACCGACGGTGTAGCGGGGCTGGTTGGTCAGCCCCTTGACCGCCAGCGTCGAGTCGGGGCAGTCGTCGCCCTCCTTGAGCACCGGCGGCGGCTCCACCGCCGCGGTCGGTGTGGGGGCCGGGGCTTGGTTGGCGGCCGGCGGCACCACCGGCGTCTTGACTTCGGGTTGCGCGGCCGGCGGGGTGTGCCCGCTGGCCGGCTTCTCCGCGGCAGGTTTGGCGCCGGCGCTGCTGCTCACCACGGCGATAATGACCGCGACCACCGCACCGATCACGACCACCGCGATGCCCAGTGCCAGGGCGCGCCGCCGCCAGTAGATCTGCGGTGGCAGCGGGCCATGCGGTTCCAAATCCAGCACGTTCTCACGGTAAGGCCAGGTCACGCCGATCCGTCCGACCCTTGTCGGCGTGTCGTTGCCCGGTTGTGACCTTGCCCGACTATTTGCTGACCGTTTGCGGCGCCCGGTGCGGCGCGGTGACCCGGCCCGGCCACCAGAACCAGCGGCCCAGCGACGCCACCAGCGACGGCAGGACCAGGGTCCGCACGATCAGGGTGTCCAGCAGCAACCCGGCGCAGATCGTCGAGCCGACCTGCGCGATGCTCAGCACGGTGCTGCCCACCAGGGCGAACATGGTGATCCCGAAGATGATGCCGGCGGTGGTCACCACCCCGCCGGTGCCGCCGAACGCGCGGATCAGCCCGGTGCCGATCCCGGCTTTGGCCTCTTCGCGGATCCGCAGCGCCAACAACAGGTTGTAGTCGGCGCCGACGGCCACCAACGCGATGAACGCCATCGGCGCCACCGCCCAGTGCAGCGGCTGGTGAAGCAGGTGCTGCCAGACCAGCACGCTCAGCCCCAGCGCCGAGGCGTAGGACACGATGACGGTGCCCACCACCGCCAGCGCGGCCACCGGGCTGCCCAGCATCGCCGCCACGATGGCGAAGATCAGCGCCAGCGTCGCCGCCACCAGCAGCACGATGTCGCCGCGGACCAGGGTCTGCAGGTCCCGGGTGGACGGCCCCACCCCGGCGAGCTGCACCGACACCGGGGTCAGGGTGCCTTCCTTGGTCGCCTCGGTGACGGCGACGTCGATCTGCCGGGCGCGCTGCGCCCCGTCGGTGCCCCACTCCTGCCCGGTGCCGTACACCATCAGGTAGGTGGCGCGGCCATCCGCTGACATCAGCGCCCGCAGCACCTCCCGGTATCTGGGGTCGGCGAGCGCGCGGGCCGGCAGATAGAAGCCGCCGGCCGCGCTGTCCCGGAAATCGCCGGCCACCCCGCGCAGGTAGTCGGTGAGTTCACGCAGCTGCGGGGACAGCGCCTCCACCACGCCGTTCAGCTCGCGGGTGGCGGTCTGGGCCTGACTCAGCACCGCCCGCATCGACCGCAGCGTCGCCGGCAGCCCGGCCAGCGCCGCGGTGGCGGTGCCCGAACCCGCGGTGAGTTTGGCGGCGCCACCGGTCAGTGCGGCCGAGCTGGCGACCATGGCATCGACGGGTTGCACCACCCGCGCCACCACCGCGCAGATCGGATTTGCCGCGCAGTCCGGGGTGGCCTCGACGAAGCCGCGCAGCGGGTCCAGGTATCCCGACACCACCCCGACGTTGCTTTGCAGCCCGTCCATGCCGGCGCGCATATCGTCGGCGGCCGAGCCGATTTCCCTCATGCCGGTGACGCCGCCGGTCGTCGCGCCGTCGAGTTGGTCGATCGTCGCCGACAGCCGGTTGAGCACCGCGTCGAGGTCACCCACCCCGGCCAGCCGAGCGGTGAGCGAGTCGATGCCGTCGCCGAGTTGGGTGCCCAGCAGCCCGGCCTGGTGGCTCAGGGTGGCCTCGTCGGGCACCCGGCCCGCCGGCCGGCTGGCGGACTGCACCATCCGCACCCCCGGGATGGCCATCACCGCCCGGGTGATCCGCTCGACGGCCAGCAACCCGGCCGGGTTGCGCAGATCGTGGTCGGCCTCGACGGTCACCACATCGGGCAACAGCTGGTTGGCCGGGAAGTGCCGGTCCATCGCCGCGTAGCCGCGGTTGGCGTCGGCGCGCGCCGGGGTGGCCGACGGCTCGTTCCAGCCGGTCCGCAGGCCGGCCAGCGGCACGGTCAACACCAGGATCAGCCCGGCGCTGGCCACGAAAACCGGTGCGGGCCAGCGGGCGACGATCACGCCGATGCGCCGCCAGCGACGCGCGGTGACCGCCCGCCGGGGCTCCAGCCAGCCGCGGCGGCCGGCCAACGCGATCAGCGCCGGGGTCAACGTGAGCGCGGCCAGCATGCCCACCAAAACACCGATCGCGCAGGGTATTCCGGTGCTGCGGAACATGCTGATTTGGGCCAGGTTCAAACACGCCAACGCCACCGCCATGGTGGTCGCCGACCCGACGATGACCGGTGCGACACCACGGTAGGCGGCGGTCAGGGCGCCGGCGGGGTCGATGCCGCGGCGGCGGCCCTCGTGGTAGCGGCCGATCAGGAAGATGGCGTAGTCGGTGCCGGCGCCCAGGATCATGGCCGCGATCAGCGCGACGGTGAACAGCGACACCTCGATGACGCCGTGGTCGGCGAGCGCGGCGACCACCGGCCGGGCCACCGCCAGCGCCAGGCCCACCGAGATCAGCGGGATGGCGGTGGCCGCCGGCGAGCGGTACACGACCAGCAGCAGCACCATGATCACCAGCACCGTCGCGGCGGTGATGGCCAGCATCTGGTGGTCGATCGCGGCGAACTCGTCGACCAGGGTGGCGCCCGGCCCGGTCAGGTAGACGTGCAGGCCGGCGGGCGGGTCGAGCCGGGTCAGGGTGTGTCGGACCGCGGCGACGGATTCGCTGGCCGCCGAGGTGCCCAACATGCCCGACATCTGCACCATCACGTCGACGGCGCGGTGGTCGCGGCTCTGCGCGGCGGCTTCGGTGAGCGGTGCCGTCCACAGATCGGTGACCGAGTAGACGTGGGCGGTGTCGGCGCGCAGCGCGGCCACCAGCGTCTGGTAGTACCGCCGGTCGGCCGGTCGCAACGGCTGATCGCGTTCCAGCACAACGTAGTTGAGGTTGTTGCGGGCCGCTTCCCCCGACAGCTCGGCGGAGCGCAGCGCCGCTCGCGAGCTGGGCGCGTCGGCGGGCATGAAGGACCGGGAGTGCGTCGCCACCACCCGTTCCAGCTGCGGCACCGCCAGATTGGCGAGGCCGGCGGCGACGATCCAACCCAACACCAGCGGGGCGGCCCACCGCTGGGTGAACCGCGCGGCACCGGCCAGCAGCTCAGGCAATGGTCCGCAGCGAGATCGGCATGCCATCGAAGAGTCCGTCGATCCGTGACTCCTGGTGCTGCAGCGCCCGGATCCGCACCGAGCGCTGCATCGCCGCATCCAGCAGCGCGCGCAGCCCCGGCTGCTGGGCGGCCAGCTCCGCCCTGGCCTGCGCGGCGGGCACCCCGGCGTGGTGGGCTTGATCGAGCTTGGCGGTCAACGCCGTCATCCAGCGCTGCTGCAGCGACAGCAGCAGGCCTTCCTCGCTGCCGAACAGCCGCTCGACGTCGGGCATACTGCCGTTGAAATTCAGTGCCGCCTCGGGATCTTTGGCGGCCTTCTCGATCAGGTCGGCCATGAAGGCCATCCGCTCATGCAGTTGCGTCCAGGTCATGCCAGTCGACGCTACGAAGCGGCGGCCGGCACGGCATCGTGCCGCGGTTCGGTTTTGCGCGTCCTACTGCGGTCGGAGTGCTTGTCCACCCCAAGCACGATGTACGCGGCGGCGATCCCTTCTACGATGAGCCGATGTTGGGTGCGGCAGCCGACTTCGTGGGTGAGCGGTTCCGGCGCCGCGGTGCGCTCATCCCACCCGGCTACTCCTGGTCGTTTATCCTGCTGGTCGACGGCGCGATGGTGCTGCTGCTGATCGGTTCGGCGCTGCAACGCCCGCGGGCGGATCTGCCCGCGGCGACGGCGGCAGCGCTGCTGGCGTTGGCGCCGCTGCTGCTGTTCTTTGTGGCCGGGGTCAAGTTTCTGCCCGGCGTGACGTGGGCCAGCTCGTACGCGGCGGCCATCATCCTGCTCTTCGCGACGTCGACCCCGGTCGACGGTGATCTCGCCCCGGCGTTGCTGGTGGTGGCGCTGGGGTCGTTCGCGGCGCTGGTTCCCCCGGTTTCCGGGGTGCTGGCGCTGGGATCGGCGCTGGCGCTGCTGGCGGTGGCGTGGTCGACCCACCGGCTCGACGCGCTCCCGCTGTATCTGGGCATGGCCGGGACGGGTTGGCTGATGGGGGTTTTGACCCGCATCCAGGCCGGGTTGCTGGTCAAACAGCAGGAGCTGCAGGCCGATTTGGCCGAGCACGCGGCGGCCGACGAGCGGCGGCGTATCGCCCGCGAGGTGCACGACGTCATCGCGCATTCGCTGTCGATCACGCTGCTGCATGTCACCGGGGCGCGACATGCGCTGCAGCAGGACCGCGACGTCGACGACGCGGTCGACGCGCTGACCGATGCCGAACGGCTGGGCCGCCAGGCGATGGCCGATATCCGGCGCACCGTCGGGCTGCTGGAGGACGGCCCGGCCGGCACCGCGCCGGAACCCGGCATCGCCGACATCGGCGATTTGATCGAGGATTATCTGCAGGCCGGGCTCCGGGTCGTGCTGCACGCCGACGGATCCAGTGACCACGTCTCGGCGGCCGTGGGGTTGGCGCTGTACCGCATCACCCAGGAGTCGCTGGCCAATATCGCCAAGCACGCGCCGGACTCCAAAGCGACGGTGGAGCTGGCGGTTTCACCGCCCAGCGCGCGGCTGGTGATCGTCAACGAGATGCCGGTCGCGGTGGCCGCGGTGTCCCGGGGCGGCCGCGGCCTGGCCGGGATGCGCCAACGGGTCGAGCTGCTCGGCGGCGTCATCGACGCCGGGCCGTGCGCCCAAGGGTGGTCGGTGCGGGCCGAGATCCCGTTGACCGATCCGACCCCGCGGCCCTGGCGGTGTCCGCTGGCATGAGTGGCCCCGAGATCTCCGTGCTGCTGGTCGACGACCAGGACCTGGTCCGGTCCGGGCTGCGCCGGATCCTGCGCCGCAAGGACGGGTTCGTCATCGTCGCCGAATGCGCCGACGGCGACGAGGTGCCCGCGGCGGTCGCCGAGCACCACCCCGACGTGGTGGTGATGGATTTGCGGATGAAGCGAGTCGACGGGATCGAAGCCACCCGCCGGCTTGGTGCCGCGCCGGGTTCGCCGCCGGTGCTGGCGCTGACCACGTTCAACGAGGACGAGCTGCTGTCCGGGGCGCTGCGGGCCGGGGCGTCGGGATTCGTGCTCAAGGACTCCTCGGCCGAGGAGCTGATCCGCGCGGTGCGCGCCGTCGCCGGCGGCGACAGCTACCTCGATCCGGCGGTCACCGCCCGGGTGCTCAACACCTACCGGCAGGTCGCCGTCGAGCGCCGCGCCGACACCGTCGCGGAGCTGACCGCCCGCGAGCGCGACGTGCTGACGCTGATCGGCCAGGGCCGGTCCAACACCGAAATCGCCGACGAGCTCTGCATTTCGGAGGTGACGGTGAAAAGCCACATCGGGCGCATCTTCGTCAAGCTCGATCTGCGCGACCGGGCGGCGGCCATCGTCTACGCCTACGACCACGGCATCGTCACGCCGCGACCCGGGATCTGAGATCAGCGGGCTAGTGCCGCACCGGCCTGACCGCCGTACACCTCGACGATCCACTCGTCGTCGCGCTCCACCGACCGCACCCGCTCCGAACGGCGCGCCGCCGCGTCCAGCAGTGCCCGCAGCCCCTGCTCGTGCGCGGCGAGGTCGACCCGGGCTTGTTCGGCGGGCACTTCCTCGAAGTCGGCCTGGTCCAGTTTTGCCGCCAGCAGCGTCACCCACCGCTGCTCCAGCGACAGCAGCAGGCCCTCCGGACCACCGAACAGCCGCTGGACCGCAGGCAGGGAGCAGCCGAAATCCAAAGCCGCGTCCGGGTTCTCGGCGGCCCGCCGGATCAGCTCGGCCATGACGATCATCCGCTGATGTTGCTGTGACCAGTCCCGGTAGGTGACCTCCTCGGGCGGCATCCGCGACGGCTTCGGCATATTTCGTCCGGCCACACCGCCGTAGACCTCGACGATCCAGCGCTCGTCGCGCTGCAGGGACCGGGCTCGGCCCGCGCGCCGTGCGGCCACGTCCAGCAGCCCACGCAGCCCGCAGTGGCGCGCGGCGAGGTCGGCATAGGCTTGGGCGGCGGGGATTCCGTCGAATTCGGGCCGATCCAGCTGCGCGGTCAGCAGCGTCAGCCAGCGCTCCTCCAGCGACAGCAGCAGGCCCTCTTCGCCGCCGAACAACTGCTCGACCTCGGGTCGGGTGCGGCCGAAATCCCATGCCGCGTCCGGATCTTCGGCGGCCTTCTCGATCAGGTCGGACATGAATGCCATCCGCTGGTGCAGTTGTGACCATGTCACACCGCCGACGTTAGCGGACGCTTACCCGTGCGGCATCGTGCCGCGGTACGGTTTGGGCCTCCTACTCCGGTCGGAGTCGCCTCCGCCCACGGCAGGAGCCGACCCGGTCAATCCCTCCTAGAATGGGTTAATGCTGCAGGTGGCGGCCGAGTACCTGCGCAGCCGGCTCCGGCGACGCGGTGAACTTGTCCCGGCCGGGTACACCTGGTCGTGGGTGGTGCTGATCTACGCCGGCATGGCGCTGATCATGGTCGGCGCGATCCTGCAGCGCCCCGAAGCCGACCTGCCGGCCGCGACGGTGGCGACGCTGGTGGCCGTCTCGCCGCTGCTGCTGTTCTTGGTGCCGGGGGTAAAGCTCGGTCCGGCGTTGGTCTGGGTGACGGCGTGGGTGGCCACCGCGATCCTGCTGTTCGCGACCAGGACACCGGTGGTGAGCGGCTTCGCGCCGCTGATTCTGGTGCTGATGGTGATGGTGGTCGGATCGCTGGCCGAGGTGGTGCTCGGGGTGCTTGCCCTCGGATCGGCGGCGGCGCTGCTGCTGGCGGCGTCCGCGGCGCACCGGCTCAACGAGGTGGCGTTGTACCTGTGCTTTGTCGCGCTGGGCTGGCTGGTGGGCTATCTGATGCGAACCCAGCGCCAACTGCTGATCGAGCAGCAAAAAACGCAGGCCTATTCCGCTGAGCACGCCGCCGCGGAGGAGCGCCAGCGGATCACCCGTGAGGTGCATGACGTCATCGCGCATTCGCTGTCGATCACGCTGTTGCACATCACCGGGGCGCGCCGCGCACTGCAGGAGGACCGCGACATCGACGACGCGGTCGATGCGCTGGCCGACGCCGAGCGGTTGGGGCGGCAGGCGATGGCCGATATCCGCCGCACCATCGGGCTGCTGCAGGCGGGTCCGGCGGAGATCGCCCCGCAACCCGGCATCGCCGATCTCCCCCGCCTGATCGACGACTTCGCCCAGGCCGGGCTGCCGGTCACGCTGCGGACCGAGGGCCGGTTCGACGGGGTGTCGGCCGCGGTGGGGTTGGCGCTGTACCGGATCGCCGAGGAATCGCTGGCCAACGTCGCCAAACACGCGGCCAAGTCCAAGGCCACGGTGACGCTGCGGGTTTCACGCTCGACGGCCGCGTTGTGCATCGTCAACGAGGCGCCCGTCGCGGTGCGATCGGCGCCGAGCAACGGCCGCGGGCTGCCCGGGATGCGTCAACGCGTCGAGCTGCTTGGCGGCGTGCTCGACGTCGGACCCACCAGCCGGGGCTGGTCGGTGCGCGCCGAGGTCCCGTTGATCCCGGGCGGCGGCTGAGTCAGCCGGCCGGTTCGTCGCCGATATTGCCGAGGTGGTCGCGCAGCACCGCCCGGCCGTCGGCGAGGTGGTAGGTGACCCCGGCGATCGCCAACGTGCCGGCCGCCACCTTCTCGGCGATCGTCTTGGATCGGGCCAGCAACTGCGCCCCGGTCTCGGTGACGTGCCGTGCCTCGAACTCGTCGACCCGGCTCAGGCCCTCGCGCCGGCCCAGCAAAATCGACGGGGTCACCCGCTCCACCAGGTCGCGCACGTACCCGCCGGGCAGCACGCCGTCGTCGAGCGCGGCCAGCGTGGCCTTGACCGCCCCGCAGCTGTCATGGCCGAGCACCACGATCAGCGGCACGTTGAGCACCGCCACCGCGAACTCGATCGACCCCAGCACCGCCGAGTCGATGACGTGACCGGCGGTGCGGACCACGAACATGTCACCCAGGCCCTGATCGAAGATGATCTCGGCGGCGACCCGGGAATCACCGCAGCCGAACACCACGGCGGTGGGCTTTTGCCCCTCGGCCAGGCTGGCCCGGTACTCGATGCTCTGGCTGGGATGTTGGGGCGTGCCGGCGACGAAGCGCTCGTTACCCTCCTTGAGTGCCTTCCATGCGGATATCGGGTTCGAATTGGGCATGGCTGACATTCTGCCTTGTGGCCGGCGCGGGCGCCCGATGAGTATCGGCGCCGAGGAACTGCTGGGCTGGTATGCGGACGCCCGCCGCGACCTGCCGTGGCGCGATCCCGACGTCACGCCGTGGCAGATCCTGGTCAGCGAGTTCATGCTGCAGCAAACACCGGTGGCCCGGGTGCTGCCGATCTGGTCGGACTGGGTGACGCGCTGGCCCACCCCCTCGGCCACCGCCGCGGCCAGCGCCGCCGACGTGCTGCGCGCCTGGGGCAAGCTGGGCTATCCGCGCCGGGCCAAACGGCTGCACGAGTGCGCGACGGTGATCGCCCGGGACCACGCCGACGTGGTCCCCGCCGACGTCGACACGCTGCTGGGCCTGCCCGGGGTCGGCGGCTACACCGCGCGGGCGGTGGCCTGTTTCGCCTACCGTCAGCCGGTCCCGGTGGTGGACACCAATGTGCGCCGGGTGGTGGCCCGCGCGGTGCACGGCCGCGCCGACGCGGGCGCGCCGTCGGCGCGGCGCGACCACGCCGAGGTCGCCGCGCTGCTGCCCGACGACGACACCGCACCGCAGTTCTCCGCGGCCCTGATGGAGCTGGGCGCCACGGTGTGCACCGCCCGAGGCCCGCGCTGCGGGTTGTGCCCGCTGCGGGTGTGCGCGTGGCGCACCGCCGGCTATCCGCCCGCCGCCGGGCCGGCGCGCCGGGCGCAGCGCTACGCCGGCACCGATCGGCAGGTGCGGGGCCGGCTGCTGGATGTGTTGCGGGCCAACGATTCCCCGGTCACCCGCGCGGAGCTGGACGTGGCGTGGCTGGTCGACACCGCCCAGCGGGACCGGGCGTTGGATTCGCTGCTGATCGACGGGTTGGTGGAGCAGACCGCCGACGGCCGGTTCGGGCTGGCCGGCGAAGGCGAGCAGACATAAAAGCACCCCCGTCGGCGCCGAAACGGGGAGTTTTGCGTCTGCTCGCGCTCAGGGCGGTCACGACAGGAATTTCTCGACCGCGGCGCGGTAGGTCTCCGGCGCCTCGTCGTGAATCAGGTGACCGGCCTCGGGAACGTGCAGATACGTTGTGCGGTATCCCGTTTCGTGCATGGTGCGCATCTGGCCCGGCGGGGTGACCGAATTGCCGGCCTCGATCAACAGCGCCGGGCAGCGCACCGCCCGCCACTGCGCCCAGTAATCGCGGGTGCCCCACTCGGCGGCGATCTCGATCCACCGCGCCGGATGCCCGTGCAGCCGCCAGCCGGTCGCGGTGCGGTCGAAGGCCTCCAGGAAATATTGGCCGGCGATCGGGCCGAACTCGGCCCGCACCTGCTCGGCGGCGCTGAACTCGACCGGCAGCGCATGCACCCACGGCTCCCACGGCCCGGTGGTGCGGCCCCGGAAATCCGGGGCCATGTCCTCCACCACCAGCGCGGTGACCAAAGCGGGACGCCGCGCCGCCAGGCACCACGCATGCAGGGCACCCATCGAATGGCCGACCAGCCGCACCGGTGCACCCAGCGCGGTCACCGCGTCGGCCAGGTCGGCGACGAAGCGTTCGGTGCTGATCGGATTGGGGTCGACGACGTCGCGCCCACGATGCCACGGCGCGTCGTAGGTGTACACGGTGCCCAGCCGGGTCAGCCACGGCAGTTGACGCGACCAGGTGCTACCCCGGCCCATCAGGCCGTGCACCAAAACCAGCGGCTCGCCCCGGCCGCCGCGAGGGGTCAGCAGATCGGTTGGCATAGGTGTCCATCTTGCGTGGCCTGCCGGGTCGACGGGACGGCACGGTAACCTTAGCGCCATGCCAGTGGTGAAGATCAACGCAATCGAGGTGCCCGCGGACGCGGGCCCCGAACTGGAGAAGCGGTTCGCCAATCGCGCCCACACGGTGGAAAAATCTCCCGGCTTCCTCGGCTTTCAACTGTTGCGCCCGGTCAAGGGTGAGGACCGCTACTTCGTGGTGACCCACTGGGAGTCCGACGAGGCATTCCAGGCGTGGGCCACCGGCCGCGCCGCCCAAGCCCACGCTGGTCAGCAGGCCAACCCGGTGGCGACCGGGGCGTCCCTGCTGGAATTCGAGGTTGTGTTAGACGTTGCCCCAACCGGCGAACAGGCGTAGCCGGATCCGGATGCGACGACGTGCGGTGGCGGTGACGGTTGCCGCCGCGCTGACCGTCGCTCTGGCCGGTGGTTGTAGCCAGTCCCCCGTGCCGCCCGCGAACGCGCGGGACGCCGGGGTGCAGATCGACACCAAAACCCCGCCGGGTCTGCGCGCCAAGCAGACGGTGGACATGCTCAACTCGGACTGGCCGATCGGTCCGGTCGGGGTCCGCACGCTGGCCACCCCGGACATGGTGGATTCGGTGGTCACCACCATGGAGGGGCTGTGGTGGGACCGCCCGTTTACTTTCGAAAGCGTCGATATCCACGCCGGCGCGGCCACCCTGCACCTGGTGACGTCCTACGGCGCCCGGCAAGACATCGAACTGCACACCGACGACAACGGGCTGGTGGACCGCTTCGATGTCACCACCCAGACCCCGCCGGTCAAGTCGTGGCAGGATCTCGACGCCGTCTTGGGCAGGACCGGCGCCCGGTACTCGTATCAGGCCGCCAAGGTCAACGACGGTCGCTGCGAGCCGGTGGCGGGTACCAACACCGACGAATCCCTGCCGCTGGCATCAATTTTCAAGCTGTATGTGCTGTACGCGGTGGCCAACGCGGTCAAGGCCGGGACCGTGTCCTGGGACGATCAGCTGACGATCACCGAACGGGCCAAGGCGGTGGGTTCGTCCGGGCTGGAGAAACTGCCGGCCGGGGCCCACGTTTCGGTGCGCCTGGCCGCCGAGAAGATGATCGCCACCAGCGACAATATGGCCACCGACCTGCTGATCGGCAAGGTGGGCGCCCACGCCGTCGAGCAGGCGCTGGTCGCGGCCGGCCACCACGACCCGGCCAGCATGACCCCGTTCCCGACCATGTACGAACTGTTTTCGGTCGGGTGGGGCGAACCCGATCTGCGCGAGCAGTGGCAGCACGCCTCCCCGCAGGTGCGCGCCCAGCTGCTGCAGCAGGCCAATTCGGTTCCGTATCAACCGGATCCGACTCGAGCCCACATTCCGGCATCGGTGTACGGCGCGGAATGGTATGGCAGCGCGCAGGATATCTGCCGCATCCACGCCGCACTGCAAACCGGTGCGGTCGGCAAGGCCGCCCCGGTCAAACAGATCATGTCCGCCGTCCCGGGGATCGAGCTGGATCGCACCGAGTGGCCCTACATTGGCTCCAAAGCCGGTGGCCTGCCGGGTGATTTGACGTTCAGCTGGTATGCGGTCGACAAGGCGGGCCAGCCGTGGGTGGTCAGCTTCCAGCTGAACTGGGCCCGCGACCACGGTCCGCGGGTGGTCAGTTGGATGGTGCAGGTCGCCCGACAAGCCTTCGCGCTGCTGCCCCGGCAGCACTGATATGCGTTGACTCTGCGCTGACCAGACAAAAGTGCGAGTAGCTTGCCTGGTCAGCGCAGAGTCAACGGGGTGAGTTACTCGGCGGCGTGCGCGCCGCCGGCGCTGTGCGCACCGGCCTTGGCCAGGTCCGGCTCGGCGGGCTCGGCCGGCTTGGGCCGTCCGGTGAAGGTGAACTTCGCGTCCTCACCGGCGGATTCGCCGTCCCAGTTGTCCACGTCGACGGTGACGATCTGGCCCGGACCGACCTCCTCGAACAGGATCTTCTCGGAGAGCTGGTCCTCGATCTCGCGCTGGATGGTCCGCCGCAGCGGCCGGGCCCCCAACACCGGGTCGAACCCGCGCTTGGCCAGCAACGACTTGGCCTTGTCGGTCAGCTCCATGGCCATATCCTTGGCCTTGAGCTGGGTGGCGACCCGACCGATCATCAGGTCGACCATCCGGATGATCTCGTCGCGCGTCAGCTGGTGGAAGACGATGATGTCGTCGATGCGGTTGAGGAACTCCGGCCGGAAGTGCTTCTTGAGCTCGTCGTTGACCTTGAGCTTCATCCGCTCGTAGTTGTTCTCCCCGCCGCCCTGGCTAAACCCGAGGCCGACCGCCTTGGAGATGTCGGAGGTGCCCAGGTTGGAGGTGAAGATCAACACGGTGTTCTTGAAGTCCACCGTGCGGCCCTGACCGTCGGTGAGCCGACCGTCCTCCAGCACCTGCAACAGGCTGTTGTAGATCTCCTGGTGCGCCTTCTCGATCTCGTCGAACAGCACCACCGAGAACGGCTTGCGCCGCACCTTCTCGGTGAGCTGGCCGCCCTCCTCGTAGCCGACGTAGCCCGGCGGGGCGCCGAACAGCCGCGACGCGGTGAACCGGTCGTGGAACTCGCCCATGTCGATCTGGATCAGCGCGTCGTCGTCGCCGAACAGGAACTCCGCCAGCGCCTTGGACAGCTCGGTCTTCCCGACCCCGGACGGGCCGGCGAAGATGAACGAGCCGGACGGGCGCTTGGGGTCCTTCAGCCCGGCCCGGGTGCGCCGGATGGCCTTGGAGACGGCCTTGACCGCATCCTCCTGGCCGATGATCCGCTTGTGCAGCTCGTCTTCCATCCGCAGCAGCCGGGTGGTTTCGGCCTCGGTGAGCTTGAACACCGGGATCCCGGTCCAGTTGCCCAGCACCTCGGCGATCTGCTCGTCGTCGACCTCGGCGACCACGTCGAGATCACCGGAACGCCACTGCTTTTCGCGTTCGGTGCGCTGCGCGACCAGCTGCTTTTCCCGGTCCCGCAGGCTGGCGGCCTTCTCGAAGTCCTGCGCGTCGATCGCGGATTCCTTCTCGCGGCGCGCGTCGGCGATCTTCTCGTCGAACTCGCGCAGGTCCGGCGGCGCGGTCATCCGGCGGATCCGCATCCGGGCGCCGGCCTCGTCGATCAGGTCGATGGCCTTGTCCGGCAGGAAGCGGTCGTTGATGTAGCGGTCGGCCAGGGTGGCCGCGGCCGCGATGGCGCCGTCGGTGATCGACACCCGGTGGTGGGCCTCGTAGCGGTCCCGCAGCCCCTTGAGGATCTCGATGGTGTGCTCCACCGTCGGCTCCCCGACCTGCACCGGCTGGAACCGGCGCTCCAGCGCGGCGTCCTTCTCGATGTACTTGCGGTACTCGTCGAGGGTGGTGGCGCCGATGGTCTGCAGCTCCCCGCGGGCCAGCTTCGGCTTGAGGATCGACGCGGCGTCGATGGCGCCCTCGGCGGCGCCGGCACCGACCAGGGTGTGCAGCTCGTCGATGAACAAGATGATGTCGCCGCGGGTGTTGATCTCCTTGAGCACCTTCTTCAGGCGCTCCTCGAAGTCACCGCGGTAGCGGCTGCCCGCCACCAGCGAACCCAGGTCCAGGGTGTAGAGCTGCTTGTCCTTCAGCGTCTCGGGAACGTCGCCGTGCACGATGGCCTGCGCCAGGCCCTCCACGACGGCGGTCTTCCCGACGCCGGGCTCGCCGATCAGCACCGGGTTGTTCTTGGTGCGCCGGGAGAGCACCTGCATCACCCGCTCGATTTCCTTCTCGCGGCCGATGACCGGGTCGAGCTTGCCTTCCATCGCCGCGGCGGTGAGGTTGCGGCCGAACTGGTCGAGCACCAGCGACGTCGACGGGTTGCCCGACTCGCCGCCGCGCCCGCCGGTGCCGGCCTCGGCGGTCTCCTTGCCCTGGTAACCGCTCAGCAGCTGGATCACCTGCTGGCGCACCCGGGTCAGCTCCGCGCCCAGCTTCACCAAGACTTGGGCCGCCACACCCTCGCCCTCCCGAATCAGTCCGAGCAGAATGTGCTCGGTGCCGATGTAGTTGTGGCCGAGTTGCAGCGCCTCGCGCAGCGACAGCTCCAGCACCTTCTTGGCCCGCGGGGTGAACGGGATGTGCCCGGACGGCGCCTGCTGGCCCTGGCCGATGATCTCCTCAACCTGGCTGCGGACCCCCTCCAGGGAGATCCCCAACGACTCCAGGGACTTGGCGGCAACCCCCTCACCCTCGTGGATCAGCCCCAAGAGGATGTGCTCGGTCCCGATGTAGTTGTGGTTGAGCATCCTGGCCTCTTCCTGGGCCAAGACGACAACCCGACGCGCGCGGTCGGTAAATCTTTCGAACATCGGTGGTTACCTGCTCTCCCTCACCATCGGTACCTCGGCATCGCGTACCTGCCATCCACTGTAGTGGGCGGCCTGCCGCGGTGCGCCCTGGCTGGCAGTACAACCTGCAGCGGACCCCCGCGGACCCGGCACAGACGTAAGAGAGCAACGCCGGAAAATCGGAAAACGTTTCCCGCACCGGCTGAGTTCGCCCGGAGCGAAACGCGCTCAGGTGGCCGCGTGGAATGCGTCGATGATGTCGGCCGGGATACGACCCCGGGTGGACACATTGTGGCCGTTACGACGGGCCCATTCCCGGATCGCTGCGCTTTGCTCGCGGTCGATCGCCCCCCGGCGGCCGGTGGCCGACCGGCCGCGCCGACGCCCGCTGACCCGACGGCCGGCCTCGACCCATTTCTTCAGGTCGTTGCGAAGTTTCGTGGCATTTTTGCTCGAAAGGTCAATCTCATAGGTCACCCCGTCGAGCCCGAATTCGACCGTCTCATCGGCGGCGCCCTGACCGTCGAAATCATCGATCAAGGTGACGGTCACTTTTCTCGCCATCGGCTCACCCTCGCGTTTCTTGCTATGTACTCACTGTGCACAAGTGGCATATGAGTCCCCGCTGATTGCTGCTGCTCAATCTGCCATAGAAACGCGGCGCATTCAACACAAGCGCGACGGAGCAGTCAGTTGCCGTGCCGCCGAACAATCGGGAACAAAACCGTGTCTCTAATTGACAGGCCGGTCAAGGTCATCAACAAGCGGTCGATACCCATTCCGGTTCCGGTGCACGGCGGCATCGCATGTTCCATGGCGGCCAGGAAATCTTCGTCGAGGGCCATCGCCTCGTCGTCCCCGGCGGCCGCGGCGCGGGCCTGGGCGGCGAACCGCTCCCGCTGCACCACCGGATCGACAAGTTCGGAATATCCGGTGGCGAGTTCAACGCCGCGTAGGTAGAGATCCCATTTTTCGGTGACCCCCGGCATGCTGCGGTGCTGACGCGTCAACGGGGTTGTTTCCACCGGGAAATCCCGGACGAAGGTGGGCGCCGACAGCCGGTGGCCGACGGTGTGTTCCCAGAGTTCTTCCACCAGTTTCCCGTGCCCGTACCCACGGTCGGTCGGTATCTGCACGTCCAGCCGTTCGGCGATGGTGCGCAAGTGCTCGACCGAGGTGTCCGGGGTGATCTCCTCGCCGAGCGCGGCCGACAGTGACGGATACATTTGTATCGACGCCCATTCTCCGTCGATGTCATAGATGCTGCCGTCGGGCATCGGTAGTTGTCGGGTGCCGATCGCCTCGTCGGCGACCTGGAGAATAAGCTCGCGGGTCACTACCGCGGAATCGTCATAGGTTCCATAGGCCTGGTAGGTCTCCAACATCGAAAATTCCGGAGAATGCGTGGAATCGGCACCCTCGTTTCGGAACACCCGATTGAGTTCGAAAACCTTGTCGAACCCGCCGACAACGCAGCGTTTCAGGAACAGTTCCGGTGCGATTCGCAGGTACAGATCGGCATCCAGCGCATTGGAGTGGGTGACGAACGGGCGGGCCGCGGCGCCGCCGGCCAAGGTCTGCAGCATCGGGGTCTCCACCTCGAGAAACCCGCGTCGCTCCAGGGCGTTGCGGATCGCCCGGATCACCGCGATCCGCTGGCGGGCCACCGCCCGCGCCTCCGGGCGCACAATCAAGTCCACGTAGCGTTGCCGCACCCGCGACTCTTCGCTCATGTCCTTGTGCGCCACCGGCAGCGGCCGCAGCGACTTCGACGCCATCTGCCAGGTATCGGCCAACACCGACAATTCCCCGCGCCGGGAGCTGATCACCTCGCCGTGAATAAACACGATGTCGCCCAGGTCGACGTCGATCTTCCAGGCGTCCAGCGCCTGGGCACCGACGCTGGCCAGGCTGAGCATGGCCTGCAACTGGGTGCCGTCGCCGTCCTGCAGGGTGGCAAAGCACAGCTTGCCCGAGTTGCGGGCGAACACCACCCGGCCGGCGACGCCGACGCGGTCGCCGGTGGCGGTGTCGGCCGCCAGATCGGGGTAGGCGGCGCGGACCTCGGCCAGGGTGTGGGTGCGGGCCACCGCGACCGGGTAGGGGTCGTGGCCCTCGGCCAGCAGCCGCTCCCGCTTGGCCCGACGGATCCGAAACTGTTCGGGAAGGGCTTCCTCGTCCTGCGACGTGTCCGGGGCATCGGCTGGGCTCACGGCCTGCCAGCTTAACGGGCTCACCGCGCCGTCTTCAGCCGGCCGCGCTGGCTGTCGCGGTTGCGTTCGAACACCAGCCGCAGGCCGTGCAGGGTCAGGTGCTGGTCGTAGTGGTCGACGGTGTGCAGTTCGGGCAGCAGCAGCGGCGCGGTGTGCCCGGTGGCCACCACCGCCACGTCGGTGCCGGTGAACCCGTCCAGTTCGCGGATGCGCCCGACCAACCCGTCGACCAGCCCGGCGAACCCGAACACCGCGCCGGCCTGCATGCATTCGACGGTGTTTTTGCCGAGCACCGAACGGGGCCGGGTCAGCTCCACCCGGCGCAGTCCCGCCGAGCGCGCCGCGGCCGCATCCGAGGACACCTGCACCCCGGGGGCGATGGCGCCGCCGAGGAATTCGCCCTTGGCCGAGACCACGTCCACGCAGATCGAGGAACCGAAGTCGATCACGATCGCGGCGGTGCCGAATTTGTGAAAGGCGGCCAGGCAGTTGACGATTCGGTCGGCGCCGACCTCTTTGGGATTGTCGACCAGCAGCGGGATCCCGGTGCGCACTCCGGGTTCGATCAACACGTGCGGCACCGTGGGCCAGTACTGGTCGAGCATCAGCCGCACTTCGTGCTGGACCGACGGGACGGTGGACAGCGCCGCCGCACCGGTGAGCTGTTCGCTGTCCTCGCCGATCAGGCCGTCGATGGTCAACGCCAATTCGTCGGCGGTGATCTCGGCCTCGGTGCGGATCCGCCACTGCTGCACCACGGTGGCGTGCTCCCCGGATCCGGAGAGCAGCCCGACGACGGTGTGGGTGTTGCGGACGTCGATTGCCAGCAGCACGGCTACCGCGCGCTCATCCGCGGCGACATGAGGTCGGCAACGTCGTCGGGCACGAACGCCGGGTCGTGCCCCAAGTCGATCTGCTTGTTGTCGGCGTCGACGAACACGATCCGGGGCTCATACCTGTGCGCCTCGGCGTCGTCCATGGTCGCGTACGCGATCAGGATCACCAGATCCCCGGGATGCACCAGATGCGCTGCGGCACCGTTGATTCCGATCACACCGCTGCCCCGTTCACCGGTGATCGCGTAGGTGACCAGCCGGGCGCCGTTGTCGATGTCGACGATGGTCACCTGTTCGCCCTCCAAAAGGTCGGCGGCATCCATCAGGTCGGCGTCGATGGTCACCGAACCGACGTAGTGCAGGTCGGCCTGGGTGACGGTGGCGCGGTGGATCTTCGACTTCAGCATGGTCCGTAACATCAGTTAGCTCCGATCTCAATGGCGATGTTGTCGAGCAGCCTGGTGGTGCCGAGCCGGGCCGCGACGAGCAGCCGGGCGGGTCCGTGGGTGGGCGCGGGCCCCAATGCGTTGTCCCGCAACTGCAGATAGTCGACCTCGATGGCGGGCGCCGCGGCCAGCACCGCCCGGGCGGCGTCCAGGGCGGCGTTCCCCCCGGACGCCGCGGCGTGCGCACCGGCCAACAGCGCCGCCGACAAGGTGGCGGCCAGGTCGCGCTGCGCCGGGTCCAGGTACCGGTTGCGGGAGCTCATCGCCAGCCCGTCGGCTTCCCGCACGATCGGCACCGGCACCACCGTCACGTCGATGTTGAGGTCGGCGACCATCTGCCGGATCAACACCAGTTGCTGATAGTCCTTCTCGCCGAAGAACACCCGGTCCGGTCGCACGATCTGCAGCAGTTTGCACACCACGGTCAGCACCCCGGCGAAGTGGGTGGGTCGGGCGGCGCCCTCCAGCTCGGCGCCCAGCGGCCCCGGCTGCACAGAGGTGCGCGGGCCGTCGGGATACATCGCCGCCGCGCTCGGGGTGAACACCACCTCGACGCCTTCGGCGCGCAGCAACGCCAGGTCCTCGTCGAGGATGCGCGGATAGGCGTCCAGGTCTTCGTCGGCGCCGAACTGCAGCGGGTTGACGAAGATGGACACCGCCACCACCGCGCCCGGGACCCGTTTGGCGGCGCGCACCAACGCCAGGTGCCCGTCGTGCAGGGCGCCCATGGTGGGCACCAGCATCACCCGGCGCCCGGTGTGACGCAGCGCCCGGCTGACGTCGGTGACCTGGCTCGGGTCGGTGTACACGTTGAGTTGGCCCGCGCCGAAGGTGGGCGCCTTACTGGTCACGGTCACCGTCCCAACACCTCGAAAACGTCGGCGGCGGCGTGGGCGCGCTGCGCGGTGCGCAGCGCGTTGCCGCGGTAGGCCTGGGCCAGGCCCGCGTCGACCTCCGCCAGCGCGGCCAGGTGGCCGGCCAGCGCGGTCGCGTCGCCGCGGGCGATCGGGCCGGTGAGCGCGGCCTGCCCGCGCTGCAGGGTGTTGTCCAGCGACGCCCGGGCCAGCGGTCCGATCACCCGCTCGGCGAGGCCGCCGGGCTCGTCGCGGACCAGCTCCTGGCCGAGCAGTTCCTGACCGGCCAGCGCGGCCCGTAACCCGTCGAGGGCGTCGGCGAGCACCGTGACGAGGTGGTTGCTGGCGTGGGCCAGGGCGGCGTGATACAGCGGGCGGGCGTCCTCGCGGACCCGGAACGGCTCCCCGCCGATCTCCAGCACCAGGGCCTGCGCGATCGCGTAGCCGACCTCGTCCGCCGCGGTGATCCCGAAGCAGGTGTCGGCCAGCCGCGCGATGTCCTCGTCGGCGCCGGTGAACGTCATCGCCGGGTGGATGGCCAACGGCGTGCACCCTTGGCCGGTCAACGGGGCCAGCACCCCGATCCCGTTGGCGCCCGAGGTGTGCGCCACGATGGTGCCGGGCCGCACCGCCGAGGTGGCGGCCAGGCCGGACACCAGGGCCGCCAGTTCGGCATCGGGGACGGCCAGCAGCAGCAGTTCGGCAGTGCCGGCGACGTCGACGACCGGGGCGATCGGGGTGTCGGGCAGCCGGTGCTGGGCGCGGCGCCGCGACGCGTCGGAGATGGCGCTGCACGCCACCACGACGTGGTCGGCGCGTTCCAGCGCCACCCCCAGGGCGGTTCCGACCCGGCCAGCCGAGATGACCCCCACTTTGAGCCGGGCTGGACGCAATCCGTCGACCTGCACCATCGCAGACGGACCCTCACAAGTTCTCTTGGTTCGTTCCAGTCCCGCGCTGCGGGTACCGGACGGTCCTCGGGATTCTAACGTGGCGGCGCGCTGGGTCCCAGGGCTGAACCCTCGGATGTGCGGCAGCTCACTCGTCGCGGCGGCGGCGCCGGCCACCGCTGCTCTGGCCGGCTTGCAGCCGCGCCAACAGGTCGGCGACCGACTGTCCGCCGGTGGGCGGGCCCTCGGGGTCGGCGACCGGATCGATGCTGCGGTGCCGGGCCGCGGAGGCCGGCGG
>NZ_MLQM01000037.1:0-34294 GCF_001854525.1 Mycobacterium talmoniae | reverse complement strand
CATCGACGCGGTGCGTCGCCACTGCGCCGCCGGGTTAGTGGTCGCGGTGTCCACCCGGGTGCCCGGCGGCCGGGTCAGCCCCGGCTACGGTCCGGGCCGCGACCTGGTGGACGCCGGCGCGGTCATGGTGCCCGGGCTGCGGCCGCCGCAGGCCCGGGTGCTCGTGATGGCGGCGTTGGCGGCCGGGCGACCGCTCGGCGCCGTCGTGGACCGGTGGTGCTGACGTGACGGGAGCGGGCCTGCGTCGCGGCGCCGTCCTCGCCGGCGCGGGGCTGCTGGTGGTCGCGGCGGCCGCCGCCGCGAGCGCCGAGCCGCCACCCGGGGCCACCGATATCGACCGCTACCCGATCGCCCAAGGCCGGTACGCGTCGCCCACCGATTTCTACTGGGTTTTCTTCAAGACCCCCGACGGCCGCGCCTGCGGGATCGGCCCCAACGGCGGCCCGGTGGGCTGCGACACGGTCCCCGGCGACGCACCGGTGGGCACCAATCAGACCGTGGTCGCCGCCGGCGGTGTCGCCGCCGCCTACCGGCATTCGGACACGTTGTCGTTCACCCGAGATGTCGACGTGTTGCCCGAAGGCCAGCGGCTGGAGAACTGGGGCGCCAGCTGCGGTGTCGGCTATCAGGGCACCGTGACCTGCCGCAGCTACCAGCACGGGTTCATCATTTCCAGCGTGTACGGGGTGCTGTGGTGAGCGCGGTCCCTACAGCGTGTCGGGGTGCGCGTCCGCGGCCGCGAGCTTGGCGACGAAATCGGGCCAGTCCAGGCTGTCCACCGGGTTGGCGCGGCTGATCGCGGCGGTGTCGACGGAAAACGTCCGCACCGGCCCGGGACCGGAGCCGCGGGTCTCGAACCGTACCGTCATCACGCCGTGGCCCGCGCCCTGCACCCAGCCGTGCCCGAGCTCGGGATGCGCGACGTCGTCCCCCACCCGCCACGGCGCGACCTCGGGCGCGGCCGACGCGGTCACCCCCGGCGGCGGGGCGGCCGTCGCGTCGGCGTCCGATGCCCAGTCCAGGTCGGGAAATAGTGACTCCTGGCGCACGTCGCTCAACCCGGAAAACCCCACCCCGAGCAGCCGGATCGGCCCGATCTGCTGCGGGTCCAGCAGCAGCCGCCGGGCCGCCGCGATCAACGCCGCGGAGTCGGTGGTCGCATACGGCAGCGTGGCCGAGCGGGTCAGGATGCTCATATCGGATTTCTTCAGCTTCACCGTGACGGTGCGGGCGCCGCGGCCGTCGCGCAGCAGCCGCTGGTAGGCGTGCTCCCCGATCGGGCCGACCTCGTGGCGCAACTGCTCCAGGGTGGTCAGATCGACGGGGAAGGTGGATTCGGCGCTGATCTGTTTGGCCTCGGCGCGTTCGGCGACCGGGCGGTCGTCGATGCCGCGGGCCAGCCGGTGCAACGCCGGCCCGATCGTCGCACCCAGGATGCTGGCCACCTCGGAGTCGGCCAGCGCGGCCAGCTCCCCGATCGTTTCGATGCCCAGCCGGTGCAGCTTCTCCTCGGCGACCGGGCCGATGCCCCACAGCCGGCGCACCGGCAACCCGTCGAGCAGCGCACGCTCGTCGGCGCGGCCGACCACCCGGATGCCGTCGGGTTTGGCCAGGTCGGACGCGATCTTGGCGATCTGTTTGCCCGAGCCGGCCCCGACCGAGGCCACCAGGCCGGTTTCGCTGCGCACCCGGTGTCGCAGCCGCTCGCAGAAGTCTTCGACCTGGGCGCCCGACGCCCCGGCCAGCTCGGCCGGCTCCCCGAACGCCTCGTCGAAGGACAGTTGTTCGACGACGGGGATCACCGCGCGCACGGTCTCGAAGACCCGGCGACTGGCCACCCCGTAGACCACACCGCGCGGCGGCAACACCACCGCCGGCGCGCCGACCAGCCGGCGCGCCTGGTGCATCGGCATCGCCGAGCGCGCCCCGAACACCCGGGCCTCGTAGCTGGCGCCGGCCACCACGCCGCGTCCGCCCAGCCCACCCACCAGCACCGGGCGGCCGCGCAGCGTGGGCCGGGTGAGCTGCTCCACGGACGCGAAGAACGCATCCATGTCCAGGTGCAGTACCCAGCGCCCACGTTCATGCACAACTGCTGATGCTAAAGGCCCGGCGGAGCCGCGGTGTCGCACCGAAAATCGCTTTCCGCCGTCTGCTTGGGTGGGCTAGCGTTCGCCGCATGGCGATGAATCTGGTGCACCGACTGTGTTGTAGCTCCAACTACTGGGCCCGCAGCGTCGAGCAGAAGCTGCTGCCCTGGGCGCTGGCCGAGGTGGAGCTCGGCGAGAACACCTTGGAGATCGGGCCCGGATACGGCGCCAACATGCGCTGCCTGGTGGAGCAGACGCCGCGGCTGACCGCCGTCGAGATCGACCCACCGATGGCCGCGCGGCTGCAGGGCAAATACGGCGGCCGCGCGCGGATCATCACCGGGGACGGCACCGACACCGGGCTGCCCGCCGAGGACTTCAGCTCGGTGGTGTGCTTCACGATGCTGCATCACGTGCCGACGCCGCCGCTGCAGGACCGGTTGTTCGCCGAGGCGTACCGGGTGCTGGCACCGGGCGGCGTGTTCGCCGGCAGCGACGGCGTGCATTCGCTGTCGTTTCGGCTGTTGCACATCCGCGACACCTACAACCCGGTGCCGCCCGACACGCTGCCGGACCGGTTGCGCGAGGCCGGGTTCAGCGATGTGCAGGTCGAGGTCAAGGACGGCCGACAGCGCTGGCGCGCGGTCAAGGCCTGACGTTTCGGCCGCGAGCGTGCACAAACTGTCAGGGTTTACGGCCTGAGAGCGTACATTTGTGCACGCTCGCGCCTAGTCCTTGGCCTAGGCCTTGGCGATCGAGACGGTCACCCCGTCACCGATTTTGGCGGCGGCCGGCCCCGGCTCGCCGAACTCGAAACCGGTGGCCAGGATTTCGCGGGCGATCAGCTCGGCATGCGCGCGCGCCCACGCCAAGCGCTCCGCCGGCACCGCCATCACCACGCTGATCCGGTCCGACACCTCCAGGCCGGTCGACTTGCGCAGCTCCTGCAGTTCCCGGATGCGGTCCTTGGCCCAGCCCTCGGCTTCCAGTTCGGGGGTGACCGCGGCGTCGAGCACCACCAGACCGGCCCCGTCGGGCAGCGCGGCGGTGAACTCCGGGTCGGCGGCCACCAGTTTCGAGGTGTATTCGCCGTCCTGCAGCACCGCCGGTCCGGCGGTCAGGGTGCCGTCCGGATTGAGGACACCCTGCCCCGCCTTGACCGCCTTGATCGCGGCCTGCACGTCCTTGCCCAGCCGCGGCCCGGCCACCTTGGCGTTGACCGCCAGCTCGAAACGCCCGTAGCGGGCGATGTCGTCGGTGAGCTCGACGGCCTTGACGTTGAGCTCGTCGGCGATCAGATCGGTGAACGGCGCCAGCAGCTGCGGATTCTCCACCGCCACCGTCAGTTTCGGCAGCGGCAGCCGCACCCGAAGCCGGTGCGCCTTGCGCAGCGACGACCCGACCGAGCACACCTCGCGGACCTGGTCCATCGCCGCCACCAGCTCCGGGTCCGCCGGTGCGGCGCCGGCCTCGGGCCAGTCGGTCAGGTGCACCGAGCGCTCGCCGGTGACACCGCGCCAGATCACCTCGGTGGTCAGCGGCAGCAGCGGCGCGGCCAGCCGCGCGGTGATCTCCAGCGCGGTGTGCAGGGTGTCGATCGCGTCGGGGTCCTCGTCCCAGAACCGCTGCCGGGAGCGACGCACATACCAGTTCGTCAACGCCTCGGTGAACAGCCGCAGCTGCTCGCACGCCCCGGAGATGTCGCAGACATCCAACGCCGCGGTCAGGTCGTCGCGCAGCGTGGCCAGCTTGGCCAGGATGTAGCGGTCCAGCACGTGCGACGAGTCGGTGCGCCAGGTCCCGGCTTTCGGGGCGTACAGCGCCAGGAAGCTGTAGGCGTTGGTCAACGGCAGCATCACCTGGCGCACCCCCTCCCGGATACCGGGTTCGGTGACGATCAGGTTGCCGCCGCGCAGGATCGGCGACGCCATCAAAAACCACCGCATGGCGTCGGAGCCGTCGCGGTCGAACACCTCGGTGACGTCGGGGTAGTTGCGCAGCGACTTGCTCATCTTCTGCCCGTCGCTGCCCAACACGATGCCGTGTGCCACACAGGTTTTGAACGCCGGCCGGTCGAACAGCGCGGTGGCCAGCACATGCATCATGTAAAACCAGCCGCGGGTCTGCCCGATGTACTCGACGATGAAATCCCCCGGGTAGTGCGCCTCGGCACCCACCTCACCGCCGTCGCCGCTGACCCCGTCGAACCACTTCTGGTTCTCGAACGGGTAGTGCACCTGGGCATAGGGCATCGAGCCGGAGTCGAACCACACGTCGAGCACGTCGGGGATGCGCCGCATCACCGAGCGACCGGTCGGGTCGTCGGGGTTGGGCCGGGTCAGCTCGTCGATGTAGGGCCGGTGCAGGTTGTCCGGCCGCACCCCGAAATCGCGTTCCAGCTCGTCGAGGCTGCCGTAGACATCGATCCGCGGATACGCCGGGTCATCCGATTTCCACACCGGAATCGGGGTGCCCCAGTAGCGGTTTCGGGAGATCGACCAGTCGCGGGCGCCGCGCAGCCAGTTGCCGAAGATGCCGTCCTTGACGTGCTCGGGATACCAGGTGATCTGCTCGTTGAGCTCGACCATGCGGTCCCGGAACTCGGTCACCGCAACGAACCACGACGACACCGCGCGGTAGATCAGCGGGTTGCGGCACCGCCAGCAGTGCGGGTAGGGGTGCTCGTAGGTTTCGTGGCGCAGCAGCACCGCACCGTTGGGCGCCGCCGGGCCGGTGCCGTTTTTCAGGTCGGCGATGATCGCCTTGTTGGCGTCGAAGACGTGCTGGCCGGCGTAGTCGGGGACACTGTCGTCGAAGCGGCCCTTGGCGTCGACCGGGGTGACCGGCACGATCCCGGCCCGGTCGCCGGTTTCCTTGTCGTCCTCGCCGTAGGCCGGGGCCAGGTGCACGATCCCGGTGCCGTCCTCGGTGGTGACGAACTCGCCGGGTAACACCCGAAAGGCGTTGGTGGAGTCCATAAAATACGGGAACGGCGGCAGATACCGCAGGCCCAAAAGGTCGTCGCCGGAGTAGCTGCCCAGCACCTGCGGCTCCTCGCCGAGTTCGCGGGCGTAGGCGGCCAGCCGCGCCTCGGCCAGCACGTAGCGCCGCTCCCCCGCCGCCACCTGCACATAGGTCACGTCTGGGTTGACCGCCACCGCCATGTTCGACGGCAGCGTCCACGGGGTGGTGGTCCACACCAGCAGGTGCGCGCCGGCCAGGTCCCCGTCGGTCACCTGGAATCCGACGGTCAGCGCCGGGTCCTGACGGCTTTGGTAGATGTCGTCGTCCATCCGCAGCTCGTGGTTGGACAGCGGGGTTTCGTCGCGCCAGCAGTACGGCAGCACCCGGTAGCCCTCGTAGGCCAGGCCCTTGTCCCACAGCTGCTTGAACGCCCACAGCACCGACTCCATGTAGGACAGGTCGAGCGTTTTGTAGTCGTTGGCGAAGTCCACCCAACGGGCCTGCCGGGTGACGTAGGCCTGCCATTCGTCGGTGTAGCGCAGCACCGATTCGCGGCAGGCCTCGTTGAAGGCGGCGATGCCCATGGCGTCGATCTGGGATTTGTCGGTGATGCCGAGCTGGCGCTCCACCTCAAGTTCGGCCGGCAGGCCGTGGGTGTCCCAGCCGAACCGGCGCTCCACCTTGTAGCCGCGCATGGTGCGGTACCGCGGCACGATGTCCTTGACGTAGCCGGTCAGCAGGTGACCGTAGTGCGGCAGCCCGTTGGCGAACGGCGGCCCGTCGTAGAACACGTATTCTGGCGCGCCGTCACGGCGGGCGATGCTGGCGCGGAAGGTGTCGTCGGCCGCCCAGTAGTCGAGGACCTCGGCTTCTGATGCCGGGAAGTCGGGGGCACCCAGTTTCGGATAAGTGTGCTCGGTCAACCGTCGTCTCCATGCGCCAACTGTCTGGCCGGGGACGACGACGCGCTGCTGCGCGAGCGCCGCGGTACCACCCCGCTTGCCGCGCGTGCACGCGACCGCTCGATGACGGCTGTGACGGGCCTACCCGTTCGGTTCTACTGGGCCTGAGCTGTTCTTCCGAAGGCTCCCCGGTGATGGCCGGATCGACGCCGTTGGGTCGATTCTACGGGCCGGTGCAAATCGATAAGGGGGTCAGGCCGGGCGGGGCCGGATGTCGGCGGGGGTCAGGGCGTCGTCGCAGCGGTCACAGCGCAGCCGGTCCTGCAGGTGTCCCCCACAGCCGCGGTGTTCCAGTCGCAGCGGCGGCCCGTCGGGTTCGGCGTAGTACCGGTCGCCCCACGCCATGAGGTGGGCGAGCACCGGCAGCAGCGCACGGCCCTTGTCGGTGAGGTGGTACTCGAACCGCTGCGGCCGGCTCTGATAGGGCCGCCGGTGCAGCACCCCCTCGGCGACCAGGTGGGCGAGGCGGGCGGTCAGCACGCTGCGGGTGATGCCGGTGCTGGTGCACAGCTCATCGAAGCGATGCCGGCCCAGGAAGACGTCGCGGATCACCAGCAGCGACCAGCGCTGCCCGATCACCTCCAGGGCGCGGGCGATGGAGCAGACCTGGTCCGGGTAGTCGCGGTCTAACATGGTCCCACCATCATAAGCAGCTGAGTTGTGTCACGCGACTCACTATCGTAGGGTGAGTCGTATGACGCGACCCGCCGCGGGGGCCGAACCCCTGATCGCCAACGTTTCCGACACGGCGCGCTGGATCGCGGCGTATCGGGCCGTCGAATCGGCCCGCCCCGACGCCCTGTTCGCCGACCCGCTGGCCGATCGGCTCGCCGGCGAGCGCGGCCACGCCATCGTCGCGGCGGCGCCCCGGGTCAGCTGGGCCCTGATCGCCCGCACCAAGCTCATCGACGACCTCGTGGTCAAGGCGATCGGCGAGGGCTGCGATCGGGTGCTCAACCTGGCGGCCGGGTTGGACACCCGGCCCTACCGGCTGGACCTGCCGGCGGATTTCGGATGGGTGGAGGCGGATCTGCCGGCGCTGCTGGCCGATAAGGAGCAGGCGCTCGCCGATCAGACGCCGCGCTGCCAACTGACCCGGCGCGCCGTCGACCTCGCCGACCCCGCGGCCCGCGACGCGTTCCTCGATGAGGCGCTGGCCGGCGCCGACAAGGCGCTGGTGCTGACCGAGGGGCTGCTGATGTACCTGGAGCCCCACGACGTCGCCGCGCTGTCGCAGTCGTTCCAGCGGCCGGCGATCGCGTGGTGGCTGCTGGAGTTCTGGGGCGCGGGGCTGAAGAAGTGGATGACCAAGAAGACCGCCGGCCTGCTGGACAACGCCCCGTTCAGGTTCGGTGCCGCCAACGGCCTGGCGTACTTCGAGGAGCTGGGCTGGAACCCGATCGAGGCCGAGTCGGTGTTGTTGGCCGCCAACCGATTTCATCGGCTGCCGTTCTGGTACCGGGTGGCGGCCCGGCTGCCCCAACCGGACCCGCGCAACCCGGGGAACACCCGCTGGAGCGCCGTCACCCGCCTGGCGCCCCATAAGGTCTAACCGAGCGCGGCCTTGGCCTCGGCCAGGTCGTCGGCGCCGAGCACCAGCCGGGTGTTGGACGCCAGATACACCGTGGCCAGATTGACCTCCGCAGCGCCGAGTTTGTGGATGGCCTCGGCCAGCGCCCCGGGCCGGTCCTCGACATCGAGCACGATGACCTCCTGTTCCTCGGCGATGCGGATGCCGGCATGTTCCAGGGCTTCGAACGCGGGCGTGGGATCCGGCACCAGGATGTGCAACTCGGCCTGCCCGCCGCTGCGAAGAGCACACAAACCGGCGATGTTGACCCCCGCGGTGCCCAGCAGATCCCCTACCCGAGCCAATTCGCCGGGTTCGTCGTCGAGATAGAGCGTCAGATCGGTCGCCATCGCGTGCTCCCTTCGGGCCACTCGTGCTACTACGCTACTGCGGATTCCGGCGCTGGTGAGCGCACTGATTGACTTTTTCGCGACGCCGTCGCTAGATTGCGCCACTACGCGCCCGGACCGTCGGCGCGCCATCGAAAGGGGCGAGATGGTGGTGCCGCCGCGTAAGCCGAGCCTGCGGGCCCGGATGATCTACGGCGCATCACGCCGGATCGCGCCACCGATGGTGCGCCGCATGGTGATTGGGAACGGTCGTCGACCGCTGCCGGACCGGCTGAGCCGCACCGGCCGCCGGGTCAACAGCCTTGCGCGGCTCCAACGCAGACGGCCGCTGCGCGGTGTGCGCGTCATTCGGCACAGCGCGGAACCACTCACCGAAACTGTTCGCAGGGCGGATTGCACCCAGCCGATCAGCGACGGCGTCATTCTCTACTTCCACGGCGGCGGGTTCGTCACCGGCGGCCTGGACACCCATCTGGGTGCGGTGGCCGCACTGGCTCGGCGCACCCGCCTGCCGGTCGTGCACGTCGACTACCGCCAATACCCGGTCGGCACCGTGGACGTGTCCGTCCAGGATTGCTGCCAGGCGTATCGCTGGTTGCTCGAGCAGGGCGCCAACCCGGCGAAGGTGGTGCTGGCCGGCGACTCCGCGGGAGGATTTCTGGCCTTCGCGACGGCGCTTCGGGTGCAGCAGGACGGGCTGCCCGCCCCGGCCGGGGTTGTCGGCATCTCGGCTGTGTTGGAGCTGGACAGCACCACCCGCAACACCCACGCGAACGTCGGCCGGGACGCGTTCGGGGTACCCACGGCGCTGGCGGCGATTATCGAGCACGTCTGCCCCTCCGCGGAGCTGGTGCAGTCGTTGGCGCCGATCAACGGCCGCCTGGAAACGATGCCGCCGTCGTTGCTGATCGCCGCCGACTCCGAGATCCTGTGCTGCGATGCCGAGCGGTTGCGCGACGCGCTCACCGCGGCGAACCGGCCCTGCGAACTGCGGACCTGGCCCAGTCAGCTGCACGCCTTTCCGGCGATTTTCCCGTTCCTGCCGGAAAGCAAGGAAGCCTTCGAGGCCATCACCCGGTTCGTGCAGCAGCGGCTGGCCGAGGCCGACCAGGACCTCGGCAGCTAGCCTTCCGCCAGCCCGTCGAGGCGTTCGACGGCGTCGATGAACTCCGAGACCATGTCCAGCACCACGGTGCGGGTCGGACGCACCTTGGTCAGCGAACCCACCACCTGCCCGACGAAATAGGTGGCCAAGTCCTGCGCCTGGGTGTCGGGGTGGTCGGCGGCCTGGTTGATCTGGCGCTGCGCGGTGCCGACGAGCGCGGTCTGCAGCGGCATGCCCAGCGGATCGGGGGTATCGGCCCGCGCCCACTCGTCGGTCCACGCGCTGCGCAGCATCCGGGCGGGTTTGCCGGTCAGCGACCGGGACCGCACGGTGTCCGACGAGGTGGCGGCCAGGAACTTGTCCTTGACCACCGGCAACGTCTCGGCCTCCTCGGTGGTCAGCCACACCGACCCACACCACACCCCCTCGGCGCCCAGCGCCAGCGCCGCGGCCATCTGCCGGCCACGGGCGATCCCGCCGGCGGCCAGCACCGGCACCGGCGCCACCGCATCCACGATTTCGGGGACCAGCACCATCGTCGCGACCTCGCCGGTGTGGCCGCCGGCCTCGGTGCCTTGCGCCACGATCAGGTCGACCCCGGCGGCGGCGTGCCGGATCGCATGCTCGGTGGTCCCGGCCAGCGCCGCCACCACGACATCGTGGGCGTGGGCGCGCTCAACCAGATCGTGCGGCGGCGGCCCCAGTGCGCTGGCGATCAGCCGGATGTTGTGCGCGAACGCCACGTCCAGCAGCGGCTGATACCCCTTGGGTGAGATGTTGAGCCCGGACCCGGCCGGCGGCCCGTCGGCGGGTTCGGGTGCCGCAATCCCGTAGCGGGTGAGCAGGTCGTCGAGGAAGGCGCGGTGTTCGGCGGGCAGCAGCGCGGCCACCTGCGTGTTGTCGATCCCGCCCTGGTCGGCGCCGACGTATTTGGGCGGCAGCAGCAGATCCACCCCGTACGGGCGGCCGTGGGTCTGCTCCTCGATCCAGGTCAGCTCGGCGTCCAGCCGTTCGGGGCTGTGCGCGACGGCGCCCAGGACGCCGAACCCGCCCGCGTTGGACACCGCGGCCACCACGTCGCGGCAGTGGCTGAACGCGCAGATCGGGAACTCGACGCCGAGCAGTTCGGCAACCTTGGTTCGCATGGCTGTGACGCTAGCGGGTTTCGGGACATGGCAGAACCGTTAAGCGTGAGCTGACCGCGCTGCGTCTTCCAGCAAATCGGCGGCACGGGCGACGCTTTCGGCGGGTTTCGTCACCTTGCCGGCGACTTCGCGGGCCCGACTGCCGAATTGGGGATCCAGGATCGAGGACAGATCCGCGACCAGTGTTTCCTCGGTGACGGCCGTAAAGTGCCGCCCCAATCCCACCCCTAAGTGTTCGACCGCGGCGGCCCAGATCGGCTGATCGACCCAGAGCCACTGGATCAATGCGGGAATTCCGGCTCGCATACCCGCGGCCGTGGTGCCGGCACCCCCATGGTGGACGACCGCGCGACAGGCCGGAAACACCACCGCGTGATTCACCGCGTCCACGACTTTGACGTTGTCGAAACGCGGGACGTGGCTAAAGTCACTTCCGCCAGAGCAAATCAACGCCCGCACACCTAACTGTGCGCAAGCCGCGCTGATCACCGCGACCGTCTCCGCGGGAGATGCGACCCGCACGCTGCTGCCAAAACCGAAGTAGATCGGCGGCGTTGCCTCGGCAATCCACGACAAAACTTCGTCGTCGGCAGCGGTGGGCAACTCCAGCGTCAGCGCGCCGACGAAGGGCCGTCGCCGGTTCTGCTCGGCCCATGCGGCTGCCAGCGCGGGAAACCAGAACTCGTCGTAGGCCTGGATCTCCAGGACTTGTTGCCCCGAGCGCTCCGTTGCCGGTGGCAGCCCCAGGGCGCGGCGCTGGGCGTCTTGTAGTTCGGTGACGACGCGCCAGTCGTCAGGATCCGCATCTGGCGCCGGGAAGAAACGCAGCGTGGCCAGCGGAATGCCGTAATACTCCGCGACGTTGGCGGCCAATCCTTGCGAGCTCACCTCCGTTAGGAGGAGGTCGGCCCCATCCGCGAGCGCCGTCAGTGTGGTACCCAACTGCGGCCAGACCTGGCTGACCTGTTCCATGATTTCCCCCAGCACGCTCACCGGGTTCCGGACCTGCCCGAAGTTGCGGCCAACGCCACGGTCCTGCGCCGCCCGCCAGTCCGGGCCGTAGGCGACCGCGGCAAGCCCCGCCGACTCGACAAAACCCAGCATGTTCGGCGGAAACGCCATGCGAACGTCGTGACCCCGGCGCAGCAACTCACGGCCGACCGCGGCGAAGGGCTCGACATCACCCCGACTCCCCACGCATGCCAGCGCGAATTTCATCGACCGAACCTCCCTTGCCGACAATAGGAAGCGATTCTGAAATCAACCTGACGACATCGCGCCACCGCGTGCCAGATTTCCCAGGGATCGGCCGTTACCGATGTTGGATCAACGGCCTCGTCGGCGGGACGATTACGGTGCCCGGCCGTCGGGGGGCCAACTGGCCACCCCGTCTTCCAGCGGGACGTCCAGGCTGGCCAGGATCGACGCGATCATCCGCCAGGCCGCGATCGCGGCCACCAGTTCGATCAGTTCGGGCTCGGAGCCCAACGCCCGCTGGCAGGCCGCCCACGACTCGGCGCTGACCGCGCCGTCGCGCAACACGTCGTCGGTGGCGGCCAGCACCGCGCGTTCGGTGGCGCCAAATGCGCTGTGGTTGGGCCAATCTCGCACCCCGACCAGGTCCTCGGCGGAGACTCCCAGACCCGAGGCGACCCGCCAGTGCTGGGTCCACTCGTAGTCGCAGGCGGTCAGCCAGCCGATCCGCATGATCACCAGCTCACGGAGCCGGGCGTCCAATTCGCCGTGCCACAACATGGTGGCCAGCAGGTCGTTGACGGTCCGCGCCAACAGCGGATGGTTCAGTAGCACCTGAAAGATGTTGAGCTCGGCCATGTAGTCGGGCACACCGGCTTCGTCGGCGGCGGCTTTGGCCTCGGGCAGCGGCAACTTGGGGATGCGGGGGCCCACCGCGGCGTGCGACATACTCGCACCGTAGGAACGTCCCGACAGGTGTGTCAATCAGACGGCTGCGACAGCCCTGCGGCCCGCTGGCACACCCACCCGTCCGGGGTGCGCCCGGTGTCGACGAAGCGGAGCAACTCGGCGGCGGTGTGGGCCGGCAACGCGGTGGCGGCCTGCGGGTAGATGATCGGCTCTTCCTTGGCGTTGTGCTGATCGAGTTGCGCCAGCAGCCGACGGCAGGTCTCCCGCAGCCCCGCCGTGTCGGATCCGACGGTGAGCAGCTCGGTCAGCGCATCCATCGTCTGCCACAGGTCGCCGTGCTCACGCAGCATCACGAAGATCGGCATCACCAGGCCGGCCTCCCGCACCGGCGGGAACACAAACACCTCTTCGATATAGATGTGGCGGCGCAGCGCCGCCAGCGCCGCCGTCAGCGGTTCGGGCTGCACGGTGCCGGCATCCAGCTTCTGCAGGAAAACCTCGATGGCACCGTCGATGTCACGGTGCTCGCGTTCCAAGACGGCCGACACGGTCTCCTCGGGCATGGCGGTCCCCCCGATCGCTTCAGTCGAGCTGGGCGTCGACGGTGATCTTGGCGCCGGCGAACAGCCGCGACACCGGGCACAGCGCCGCCGCCTCGTCGACCACCGCGGCGAAGCGGTCGGCGTCCAGGCCCGCCACCTGGGCACGGACCCGCAGCCGCGACGTGGTGATGGTCGGCGCGCCGTCGACCTCGTCGAGGGTGACGGTGGCCGCCACATCGAGCCGCTGCGGCGGCGTGTGGTTCTCGCCGAGCTTCAACGACAGGGCCATCGCGAAGCACGAGGAATGCGCCGCGGCGGCCAGTTCCTCCGGGCTGGTCTTGCCGCCCGGTTGTTCGGTGCGGGCCGCCCAGGTCACCTGCAGGCCGTCCAGGGCTCCGCTGCTCCCCTCACGCAGCGTGCCCGTGCCCGAGGCCAATGGCCCTTCCCAGGTGGTCTGGGCGGTCCGCTCCGCAATGCTCATCCGAATCGACTCCTTTGTCGCGGCTCAACCGATCGTTGCATTTATACAATAAGCACTTGGGCAAACCCTAGACCATGGTCGCGGGCGTTGACCAGAGCGGGGCCACCCGCGGGTGTGGGCCGACGAAACTCGGGTGAACTATTGCGATGAAGCCCCGGTGAACCTCCCTGAGACTGGACCGGACCAGTAGGCTCCTAACGGTGTCACGGCTGAGCCGCCTCACCGACCGGGTCCGAGGAATCGACGTATTCCAACGGCTCGGCGATCTCGTGGTGCGGTGGCCGTGGTGGGTGATCGGGTTCTGGATCGTGCTCGCGGGCAGCTTGCCGTTGGCGTTTCCGTCCCTGCTGGAGCTGTCCCAGAAGAGCCCGTCGGCGTTGCTACCGGCCGACGCCCCGGGCGCGGTCAGCGCCCAGCAGATGAACGAGGCGTTTCACGAGTCGAGCACCGGAAACATGCTGTTGGTGGTGCTCACCGACGACAAGGGCCTCACCGACGCCGACGAAGGCACCTACCGCGCCCTGGTCGACAAACTCCGTCAGGACACCCAGGACGTCATCAGGCTGCAGGATTTCATCAGCACCCCGCCGCTGCGCCAGGTGATGACCAGCGAAGACCACCAGGCCTGGCTGCTACCGGTGGAGTTGACCGGCGAGTTGGGCTCACCGCAGTCCTATGCCTCGACCGCCCGCGTCATCGGCATCGTGAAAGATACCGTCGCCGGGTCCTCGCTGAGCGCCAACGTGACCGGCCCGGCGGCCACCCTGCGCGATATCACCGATGTCGGCGAAAAAGATCGGCACATCATCGAGCTCGCCACGGTGGTCATGCTGTTCACCATTTTGCTGATCATCTATCGCAACCCGCTCACCATGCTGCTGCCGCTGATCACCATCGGGGTGTCGCTGGCCACCGCACAAGGCGTGGTGGCCGGGTTCGGGACGCTGGGCCTGAGCATTTCCCCGCAGACGATCGTGTTTCTCACCGCGATGATGGCCGGCGCCGGGACGGATTACGCCGTCTTTCTGATCAGCCGCTATCACGACTACCGAAGGCAGGGAGCCGACGCGGGCGACGCGGTGAAGTGCGCGCTGAACTCCATCGGCAAAGTCATCGCCGCATCCGCGGCCACCGTGGCCATCACCTTCCTCGGGATGGTCTTCACCAAGCTGACGGTGTTTTCCTCGATCGGTTTGGCCTTGGCGATCGCCATCTTCATCGGCTTCCTCGCGGCGGTCACCTTCCTGCCGGCGGTTCTCGTGCTGGCCGGGCGGCGCGGCTGGGTCGCGCCCCGACGCGACCTGACCAGCCGGGTCTGGCGGCGCTCCGGCATCCGGATCGTGCGACGCCCCAAAACCCATCTGGTCGCGAGCCTGCTCGTGCTGCTCGCCCTGGCCAGCTCCGCCAGCCTGGTGCGCTTCAACTACGACGACCGCAAGGCGCTGCCGCAATCGGTGGAGAGCACCCAGGGCTACGACATCATCGGCCGCCACTTCCCGGTGAACTCGAGCATCCCCGAATACCTGCTGGTGTCCTCCCCGCACGATTTGCGGACCCCGAAGGCGCTGGCCGACCTCGAGCAGATGGCACATCGGGTCAGCCAACTGCCCAATATCGAAGCCGTCCGGGGCATCACCCGGCCCACCGGCGAATCACTCGAGCAGGCCCGGCTGTCGTTTCAGGCCGGCGAGGTCGGCGGCAAGCTCAACGACGCATCCACCCAGATCGCCAACCGCTCGGGCGATATGGACATGCTGGCCAAGGGTTCCGGAATGATTGCCGACGTGCTCGGCTCCCTCAACGGCCAAGTCGGTCAGGCCATCGGCACCGTCAGCGGGCTGGTCGATGCCCTGACCTACATGCAGAACGCGTTCGGCGGGGAGAAGACCCTCAAGGAGCTCGACCAGGCCGCCAAGTTGGTGACCGCGATGCGCGCACTCGGCGACAGCCTCGGCGTGAATCTCACCGACGCCAAGAACAGCTTCGCCTGGGCCGATCCGGTGCTGACCTCACTCAACGCCAGCCCGACCTGCAACATGGACTCGGCGTGCAGCAACGCGCGCAGCCAGTTGCAGCAGCTGGTTACCGCGCGCAACGACGGCACCTTCGACAAGGTCTCCGAGCTGGCTCGGCAGCTGCAAGCCACCCAGGGCGCGCAAACCCTCGAGGCCACCGCCAGTGACCTGCGGCGCGCGTTCAGCATCGCCAACAATGCGCTGCAGGCGGCGGGGCTGGGCGGGGGCGCGAACATCCCCGCCGAACTGGCCACCATGCGGCAAAACGCGGACAAGCTGGCCGAGGCCAGCCGGCAGGTCGCCGACGGCGTGCAGCTGTTGGTCGACGAGAGCAAGAAGGCCGGCGCCGGGCTCGGTGACGCCTCGTCGTTTCTGTTGGGCATGAAAAACGATGCGACCACGCCGTCGATGTCCGGCTTCTACATCCCGGCGCAGTTTCTAACCGGTGATGACTTCAAGAAAGCCGCGGCGATCTTCATCTCGCCGGATGGGCACACCGTGCGGTACCTGGTGCAAACCAAGCTCAACCCGTTCAGCACCGCGGCCATGGACCAGGTCAACGCCATCATCGATACCGCCCGTGGTGCCCAACCCAACACCGCGCTGGCCGATGCATCGATCTCGATGACGGGATATTCGGTGGGCCTGCGCGACACCCGCGACTACTACAACGGCGACATCAGATTCATCGTCGTGGTGACGATCATGGTCGTGCTGCTGATCCTGATCGTGCTGCTGCGCGCACTTGTGGCGCCGCTGTATCTGATTGTTTCGGTGGTGGTTTCGTATCTATCCGCGCTGGGGATCGGCGTTCTGGTATTCGAATACCTATTCCACCAGGAACTTCATTGGAGCCTTCCCGGCTTGACGTTCATCATCTTGGTCGCGGTAGGGGCGGACTACAACCTGTTGCTCATCTCCCGGATCCGGGACGAATCGGCCCGTGGCGTCCGTACCGGCGTCATCCGCACCGTCGGTGCGACGGGCGGCGTGATCACCGCGGCCGGCCTGATTTTCGCCGCGTCCATGTTCGGCATGCTGTTCGCCAGCATCAGCACGTTGGTTCAGGCCGGATTCATCATCGGGATGGGGATTCTGCTGGACACCTTCCTGGTGCGCACGCTGACGGTGCCGGCCATCGCCGCGCTGATTGGCCGGGCAAACTGGTGGCCGTCACGGCTGCGCGCCGAGGCGCCGGCCGCCGCCGAGCGCACCCAGCACCAGCCCGCTGGGGATAGGACGCAGGACGAGCCGGTCACCGACGGCACGCTAGAAGAGCCGGTGGCGGAGAGGAAACACGAAGAGCCGGAAGAGACAACACCCGCACCGCACGAGGAAGCGCGACCAGATCCAACTCCGCTGCGCAAACGCGTCCGAGTGCCGCGCCGCGACTACGCGGCCGCGGCGTTATGGGCGGCGCCCTAGGCGGACCGAAACGGGCACCAAGGGGGTGGTTAGCCGATGAAATTCGCTGTGGCAGTACACGGAACGCGTGGTGACGTCGAGCCCTGCGCCGCGGTCGCGATGGAACTGCGCGGCCGGGGGCACGACGTGCGGCTGGCCGTTCCGCCTAATCTTGTTTCCTTTGTCGAGAAGGCCGGCCTTGCTCCGGTCGTTCCCTATGGGGTGGATTCGCAGCAGCAACTGGACGCGGACATCTTCCGCAAGTACTGGAAGATCCAGAATCCGGTCACCGCGCTGCGGGAGCTTCGGGAGTACATGACCCAGGGCTGGGCAGAGATGAGCGCCGCGTTGCAGTCGCTCGCCGACGGCTCGGATCTGATCCTGACCGGCACCACCTATCAGGAGGCCGCCGCCAACGTCGCCGAGTACCACGGTATTCCGCTGGCGGCGCTGCACTACTTCCCGGCCCGCGCCAGCGGCCGCGCGCTGCCCCTCCCGCTGCCGCCCTGGCTGATCCGATCCGGGATGGCGGCGGCCGAATGGGTGTATTGGCGCATCCTGAAGGAGGCCGAGGATGCGCAACGGCGCGAGTTGGGTCTACCCAAGGCAACGGTCAGCTGCGTGCGCCGCATCGCCGAGAGCGGCACCGTGGAGATGCAAGCCTACGATGAGCTGTTCTTTCCCGGACTCGCCCAAGAATGGCGGGGTCGGCGCCCCTTTGTTGGTTCCATATCGATGGAGCTGGCGACCGACAGCGACGAGGAGGTGGCGTCCTGGATTGCCGCCTCCGATCCGCCGATCTATTTCGGTTTCGGCAGCATGCCGGTCCAATCCCCCGCCCAGACCGTCGCGATGATCACCGAGGTCTGCGCCGAATTGGGTGAGCGTGCGCTGATCTGTTCCGGAAGCTGCGATTTCGACGACATCCCGCAGGCCAACCACGTCAAACTCGTGGGCGCGGTCAATCACGCCGCGGTGTTCCCGCGCTGCCGCGCCGTCGTGCACCACGGCGGCGCGGGAACCACCGCCGCCGGCGTCCGGGCCGGAGTCCCCACCGTGATCCTGTGGATCGGCGCCGACCAACCGGTGTGGGCGGCCAGCGTCAAGCGCCTGGAGGTCGGCGTCTCCCAGCGTCTTTCCTGCACCAGTCGAGAATCGCTGGTGGCGGCGCTGCGGACGGTGCTCACACCGCACTACGTCCGGCGCGCGCGGGAGGTCGCCGCTGCGATGACAAAACCCGCCCGCAGCGTGTCGACGGCCGCCGACCTCCTTGAAGAAACCGTCCGGAACCCCGCACCGCCGCGCACCGACTGTACTGTTGCGCCACGGGTGGGGGTGGGCCGAGTCGCACGTTGGGCAGCGAGATCCGCTGCAGGAAGGTAGGGTTTGCGCGATGTGGGCCACCGTCCTGGTGCTGGCGCTGGTGGGAGCGACCGACCCGGTGCGCATGGGCGTCGTCCTGCTGTTGCTGTCCCGGCCGCGGCCCATGCGCAACCTGCTGACCTACTGGTTGGGCGCGATGACCATCGGTGTTGCGACCGCGCTGGTCCTGCTGCTGGGGATGCGTGATCTGTTGCCGACGATGATGCAAAACCTGGCCGCCATGGCCGCGAAACCCGCTGCGCGGCACCTCCAACTCGCGGTCGGGCTACTGCTGCTGCCGGTCGCGGTGTCCATCGCGGTGGGATTCTCGGCGCGTCGCCGGGCGCCGGTCGCCGCGCTGAGCGGCGACACGCCGGCGCCGGCGGAGCGGCCACCGGGCCCGATAGCGCGGGCGCAGAACTTCGTGCGCCGCGCACTGCAGGACGGCTCGGCGTGGGTGTCGTTTGTGGTCGGCCTGGGCTCGGGGCCGCCGCCCGCCGAGTGTTTGGCCGCATTCGCCGTCATTTTGGCCTCGGGGACCGCGATGCGCACCCAAGTCAGTGCGGGGATCACCTACATCGTGGTGATGCTCGCCGTCTTCGAGGTCACCTTGATCAGCTACGTGGCGGCGCCGGACAAGACCTGCGCGGTCGTGCTGCGGGTGCACAACTGGCTGCGGGGCCACCGTCGGCAGATTTTCGCGTGTGTGATCGCCACCCTGGGGGTCGGTCTCGTGTCAAGCGGCTTGGGCGCCGTCTAGGCAGCATGGTCCCACCGACAATCGACGACTATTTGCGCTTCTCCATCGTCATCCCCGCGCACAACGAGGAAGAGTATCTCGGCGACACCCTGGCGCATATCGCCCGGCTTTCCTACCCAACGGATCGCTACGAAGCCATTGTGGTTGAGAATGGCTCGTCCGACCGGACGCTCGACGTCGCGCAACGTTTCGCGGGCGGAAACATCCGGGTCTACCACAGCGACCGGTCCGGTGTGTCCGCGGCCAAGAACTTCGGCATCGACCGCGTCTCCCCCGAAACCAACTGGGTGATCTTCCTGGACGCCGACACCGTCCTCAAACCGCCTTTTCTACTCGAACTCAACAGCCTGCTCCGGGGATCGGGCGCGTCGCTGTCCGTGGGCACCACCAAGGTGTTGCCGCTAGACACCAGGCGCTATGCCCGCGCCTGGTTCGCCTACTACAACCTTGCGCACCGATTCGGCGGCTCGTACGCCATCCAGGTCGTCAGGCGTTCACTGTTCCCGCAACTGCGGTTCGACGAAAACCTCACCATGGGTGAAGATCTGCTCCTCATCCGGCAGGCACGGCGATCCGGAAAATTCTTCTACCTTCCGACCAAGGCCGTCTACACCTCGACGCGTCGCTTCGACACGGTGGGATACTGGTCGCTGTTCTTTCACTGGTCATTCGTCGCGGTGTTACCGCGGCGGCAGCAGAAAAAGTTCGGCTACGAGGCCATCCGGTGAGGCGGTCACGCATCCGGAGCCAGGAGCCCGGTGGGTCGGCGCCGTGGGTCGGCTACCTGGGATGGCACGGCAGGGGCAACATCGGCGACGATGCGATCTATGACGCGGTCCGGTCGCAGCTTCCGGGCGCCGCGTTCGTCGACTTGCCGTGTTTCCCACATGAGCGGATCTGGTCTCCCGCACGAGGTTTGCATCGGTCGCTGGCGGCGGGCACCCAGGTGGTGGGCGGCGGCACCATCGTCGGCCGGCGCAGTTGGCGGCGCGCGATCAAGCGTGGCTCGGCACTCACGAACAACACCGCGGGGTACGCGATCGGTGTCGGCGTGGAAGATCCGGTCTTCCAGGGCCGCCGCAGCGGCTCCGCCGGAGACGAGCTGAGGCGCTGGCCGGCAATACTTTCCGAGTTCCACACGGTGTCGGTGCGCGGCCCCCGCAGCGCGGAACTGCTGTCCGATGTCGGGTTGACCGTGGAGGTGGCCGGAGATCCGGCCCTGCTGCTGCCGCAACCCGACGTCGCCCCGGAAGAGGGCCTCATCGGGGTGAACCTGGGCTTCGGTGATGATCTTTGGGGCCACGATCCCAACGGGCTCGCCGACGAGATCTCGCGCGCGGTGAAACATCTGTCGTCGCAGGGGTATCGGTTTGTCGGGATCCTGATGAATCCCAAAGATCGACGGTGGACCGAGGTCGCTCTGGACGGACTCGCGGCCGATATTGTCCTTCCCGGCGACGCCCGCGCCGCGGCGGCGGAGCTCGCTCGGTGCTCGGTGGCGGTGGTCAGCCGGCTGCACGCGGGGATTCTGGCATCGCTGTCGGCCACCCCGACCATTGCCTTGGAGTACCAGCCGAAATGCCGAGACTTCGCGCTGTCCATCGACAATGCCGGGTTGTTGATCCGCACCGACCAGCTGACCAGTACCGCGGTAATCGACCGGGTCGGTGACGCCCTCGCCGGCGGGGCCGCCCTCAGAAGCGCCACCGGGGCCGCCGTGGACCGGCTGCGCAACCGGTTGCAGACCGAATACGGCGCGCTGGCCGGCCAATTGGGTCTGGCGCGCCCGTGAGCTAGCCGCCTGGGACTCCCGGAGGGATCAGAACGGGATCAGCGTGCTGAGATCTGCGACGACGGATTGCACCGCGTCGGTGATGACGGTGGATTCGACCGACTCCAACAGGGTCAACAACGCGATGTCCGCGGCGATGGGATCACCGAACGCGCTCACCAGCCCCATCGGGTCGCCGGCGATGAGTTCTTGCAGCCCGTCCACGAAGAGGCTGACGTCGTAGGCCGGGATGGTGGTGATCAGCGCGTTGAGCACATCCGCGGTGGGCAGTAACGCGGCATACCCGTCGCTGGCCGCACTCGACAGGGCGTTGACGATGTCGGTGAGCGACGGCAGGTCGGCCGGGGAAAGCGCGCCGGTCGACAGGGCCGCCAGTGGTTCGGTCAGATCCGCCAGGGACAGCGACGACGACGAGCTAGACAGGTCGGCCATGAAGTCGTGGACACCCTGCTGGGCCCCGGATGCCAGCGCTTGCAGTACCTCGAGGGGATTGATGTTGGTGGGGAACAGCCCGAACCCGGTGGGCACATTGGCCGGGCCGGGGTCCCAACCGTTGTCGATGCTGCCGTAGCCCAGGTTGACCAGCACCCGCAAATCCGGTTGGAGCAAGTCGGCCAGCGGGTTTCCCACCACGGGGACCGACCGCAGCGGATCGAGCAGCGGCAGGTTCTCGGTGGGGATAATCCAGTAGTTGGTCGACCCCACTCCGGTCAGATCGGCCGATCCGGGCAGCTCGATGGCCTGCGCAAGCTGGTCGGGGGTGAGTTGGGTGTAGTCGAAGTGCGCGTTGTAGCTGCCCGCGAACGCGTTCAGATCGGCCAGGATGTTGAGCGGGTAGCGCGGGAAGTCCGCCCAGCCGTCGTATTCGGTGGTGTAGATGTCGGTTGGGTAGATGGTGTCCGCCGGGGTCGGAGCACTGAACGTCAGGCCCAGGCTCGGGAACGACAGGCCCGCGAAACGCTCGAAGATCCCGCCGTCGGGATTGTTGGGATCACCGATCAGCACGAACGACAGCTGTTGCCCGGGGTCCAGCGTGGGCGGGTTTTGGGCGAGCTGCTCCATTTCCAGGGAGGTGATCGTGGCGCTCTGCGAGTAGCCGAACACCACCAGGTTGTTTCCGTCGGCGAGTTGCCCGCGGATGGTGTCGTCGAGGCTGGACAGGCCTTGGGCCACCGAGGTGTCGAACGGCAGCTGCTTGACCCCGGTGAAGGGATAAAACTGCTCGGGCGTGAACAGGGCCTGGGTGGTGTAGTTGCCGACCACGTTGGGGGCGATGAAATTGCCATAGACGGTGTCCATGTAGCTCTGTGTGGGCAACGGCATGCCGCTGCCGCCCATGATCAGCGCCTCGTCGGAGAGCAGCTGCGCTAGCGACCGCACCGTTCGCACCCCGCACGGCAGTTCCGACGACAGTGTCGACGCCCCCGCGAGCAGGACCGATCCGGCGACCGCCAACACCGCAACACTCGACGAACGAGACCTGCGGCCTGTCACTGCGCCCACGTCAAGCTTCCTGGTCCGGTCTTGCTTGTCCCCAACGTGGACGCCGATCCTCGGGCCGCCACGTCGCACGCTCATGTCGCGCCCTCGGCGCGCACGCGACACCTTACCGCGCGGGGTCGTGGTTTGTCTGCAGTTGCTCGGACTTAGCCAGCGTCCCTTGGCTATTGGGCTTGGGACGCGCCCGCCACCCCGCTGTGGCGATCAGGCGGGTGCGCCGGGTTGGGAAAAAACGAACAACCGCTGGTTTTCCCAACTCTCCTGCCGCACCAGGGCAAATCCGCGTTCACCGAACAGCGAGCGAAGGTCTGCTTCCCGGTAGTGGTTCATCCAGCCCGCCTTGAGCCGCTTCACGGTCTCCAGCCAGGCGCGCGGCGAGTGGCCGTTCGTGTCCGCGCAGGCGTAGGACAGCACGCACACCTGAACGTGGCTGGCCAACCAGTCGAGCACCGACGGCACGTCGCGCAGGTATTCCAGCACCCCCATGATGACCGCGACGTCATACCCGTCGACGCCCAGGTCCGGCAGCGGTCGCCGATTGAGGTCACACACGATCGTGCCTGGCCCGCGATCGACGAGGTCGGACGGCGTGTAGGTGCACGAGGAATCGAGGTAGCGCTCCAGGATTCGGTTGCCGGCCCCGAACTCGATGACGCGGCTGCGCGCCGGCACCAGCGCGGCGGCCTTGCGGGTCCGAGGCTCCCATGACGGGTGCAGGCTGCGGGGGTCGCCCCAGTGTTTGCGGTCCGTCTTGTGGAAAAGCGCGTGCAGGCTGCGGGGGTCCGCCAGCTGCCGGCGATCGGCCTTCTGCAGCAGGGTCGTCGCAGCCCTCAACATGGCCACGACAATACCTGCAGCACCGCGACGTGGGGGGCTTCCCGGCGAGCTGCCCAACGTCTCGGTGAACAGCCGCCCGGTGCTGGCGGACCCCGTGACGCCGGCCGCGTACTGATCTATTGTGTTGCTCGACGGCGATAACGGACGGTTGGACGGAACATGACGCAAGGTCGTACCCTGCGGCAAGCGCTTGTCCAGGAAGGGATCGCCGATCTCACCGGGCTGTGGCCCGTTGCGCAGGTCGAGGCCTGGAATCAGCGGATTGACCCGTTATTCGCGGCGACCGAGGATCAGGCCCGCTCCTACGTTGGCGCCGACCAACTCGTTGAGACCGGAATCTTCCAGGACGTGTTCAGTGAACCGGTTCGTCGGCTCATCGCCGGTATCGAGCCGTCCGCCCTGCTCTACCACTGCCATTGCTATGAAATCGCCGCGGCCCAACACAAGCCGCACATCCACCAGAACTGGCTGCACGGCTGGCACCGGGACCGCGAAACCCTTCGGGGTTTCTCACCGGCCGCCCCAAAATTTGTCAGCATATTCATTCTGTTGTCACCCGTCGGCGACGACGACGGCCCCTTCGAGTTCACGCCGCGCTCCCCCCACCAGGGTCTGCGATCCGGCGATCAGATCGTGCGGTTGGTAGGCCCTGTTGGCACAGCGGCGATTTGGAACCGCTCCTACTACCACCGGGCCGCCCCGAACCGGGGACCGCGGCGCCGCAGAATTCTGAAGATCTCGTTCCAGCCAGCCGAGTTGGCGAACGATCGGATTGGCCTCGACGAATTTCGGGCGGCCCGGTCACGGCTCGACGATCCACGCTTGCAGGCCCTGGTGGACCAACGCCGGGTGGGAACCACCGATCCGCTGGCCGAGGAGCGCCAGGCCGTTACGGCTCGGATACCGCCGTGTACGCACCGAAACGACCTCACGGGTGCCGCCAGCGCGTACGGACGGCTGCAGGCGGTCGGCCATAAACTGCTGAGCTCGGCGCTGGCGGGGTCCTGACCTCGGTGAGTTCGCCGGATCGCGGCGAGCCGACCGGGGTACCCCGCCGACGGCGAGCGCTGGTCATCGGGTCCGGTTATCGAGCCAGAAACGCGTTTTTGCCTGCGCTGCAGTGCCTGAACGCGAATGTCGAGGTGGCCGGTGTCTACTCGCGCAATGCTGGTCATGCCCGCCGGGCCGCCGAGCAGTTCGGCGTTGCCGCCATCGAGGATCTGCGCGCCCTGCGGCCGGGCGACGTCGACCTGGTCCTGGTGTCGGTGACGGCCACCAGCAATCTGGAAGTCCTGCGCGCCGTGTCGCATCTTGCCCCGGAGGCCGAACTGGTGATGGACACCCCGGCCGTGGGTCGGGTCGCCGATCTTCGGCATCTCGGCCTGTACCAGCGGTGGCGGGCGGTTCGGGTGGCCGAAGACTTCATGAACCTGCCGCAGTTCCGGTTGATCGGCGGCGTCATCGGCTCCGGGGCCCTCGGTGACGTCGTCCGGGTGCGGCTGACCAAGATGGGGTTCCGATACCACGCCTTGGCGTTGTTGCGGGCGTGGCTGGGCTTGCCTTTGGTGCGCTCGACCCACCTGCGCCGGGTGCGTCCGGGCGCGGTCGACATCGTGTATCGCTTTCCCGACGGGACGACCGGGGAAGTCCTGGAGCCGTACACCCGGGCCGATGGCGCGGTGCAGATTGTCGGGACCCGCGCATCCCTCAGCGGGCACATGATGGGGCATGAGAACCGGTACCGCGCAACGCCGGCCGGCCGCGACGGGGTGCTGGAGCGGCTGGAGGACACCAGCGGACTGTGCGGTTTTCAGATCTCCGGGCTGGGGACGACGATCACGACCGGCGTTCCGTTTCTGGCGCGGTTGCGGGCGATGGGCCTCGACGACGACAGCGAGTTCAACCTGCTCCGGGTGGACGGGCTGTGCCGGGTGATTTCTTCGCTGTGGTCACCGGATCCGGTGAACCGCCGGTATCGGATTCAGGACGCGATGGCCGACGCCGCGGTCAGTCAACTGGCGCGCGGGCTGCCGTGGTGGCCGATCCCGCAGTTCCGCGGACGCAACCCGGTGGACCTGATCGAGCTGCTGGTCAACCCCGGTGCACGCGCCATGAAGCCCGCTATCCGTCCACCCGGCTGAATTGGCCGTCGCGGTACAGCTCAACGCAGGCCGCCCGCCGGATCTTGCCGCTGGTGGTGATCGGGATCGACCCGGGCCCGACCAGCACGACGTCGGCGGCGCTCAGCCCGTGCGACGTCGAGATCGCCGACACGACATCGTTTTTCACCCGCTCCAGCCGCTGGGCCCACTCGTCGTCGGAGTCGGACCGCTTCTTGATCTCGACGATCACCACCAACGTCTCGGTGTCCCCGTCCGGAACCGCGATGGCCGCGACGCGGCCTTTGGAGATCGGCTGGACGGTGGCCTCGATGTCGTCGGGGTAATGGTTGCGGCCGCGCACGATCAGCACGTCTTTGATCCGGCCGATGATGAACAGCTCATCCTCGGAGATGAAGCCCAGATCCCCGGTTCGCAACCACCGTCCGTCGGGAGCCTCGGGCAGCTGTCCGCCGAACGTCTGCTCGGTCTCGGCCGGCTTGTGCCAATAGCCGGCGCTGATGTTGTCGCCCAACGCCCAGATCTCACCGACGATGCCCGCCGGGCACTCGGTGCCGGTCTCGGGGTCCACGATCCGCACCGCCGGCGAGTGCGGGGTGCCGTAGCTCACCAAGGGGGTGCCGTCGTCGGCGGCGCACCGCTTCGCGTGCCCGGCCGACAGTTTCTCGGGTTCGAAGTGCACCACTTTCGGCGGGCGACCCGAGCCGCCGGTCGCCACGTACAGCGTCGCTTCCGCCAGCCCGTACGACGGGCGGATCACCTCCTCGCGGAGGTTGAATTTCGCGAACCGCTGAGCGAAGCGGCGCAATGTGGAGACCTGGACCCGCTCGGCGCCGCTGTAGATGGCCAGCACATCGCCGAGGTCAAGCTCGGCCATGTCGTCGTCCGAGGTTCGGCCGGCCGCCAAGTCGAACGCGAAGTTCGGCGCGGCCGTCATCACCCGAGGGTGCCGTGCCACCGCCTGCATCCACCGCGCGGGGCGCTGCAGGAACGACACCGGGCTCATGATCACGGTGCGCCAACCGCCCAGGATCGGACCGCACACGCCCAGCATCAACCCCATGTCGTGATAGAACGGCAGCCACGACACCACCGTGGTATCCGGCGGCGCGACCTTGCCGTACTCCGGGAAGAAGTCGCACATCATCTGCCGAAAGTTGGCCGTCAGGTTCGCATTCGAGATCATCACCCCGGCCGGCGTCCGGGTCGACCCGGACGTGTATTGCAGGTACGCCGTGGCCGGTGGGGCCTCCCGCTTGCCGGTCGTGCGCCGCCGGGTGTCCAAGTCCAGCGAGTCCACCGCGATGACCGCGGGCGCCGGTCCGTCCTCGGCGGGCACGGCGTAGTCGGCGACCACGCCGGCGGCCGACGACGTGGTGAGCAGCACCGTCGGCGACGCGTCGCGCAGCACCGCGCTCACCCGCTCATCGGTGGCACCGCCCATCGGCACCGACAACGGAACCGCGATCAGCCCGGCCTGCAACGATCCGAGGAACGCCACCACGTACTCGAGCCCCTGGGGCGCCACAATGACGGCCCGGTCCCCCGACGCGGCGTGTCCCCGCAGCTCGTCGGCGAGGCTGAGCACCCAGCGATACAGCTGCGCCCAGGTCAAGGTCTGGGCAACACCGTCCCAGTCGTGGTCGTAATCGATGTAGGTGAACGCGTCGTCGTCGGGCTGCAGGCTGGCACGCTCGCGCAGCACGCCGGTGAGCGAAGTGTCGGTCATGGGGCGGTACCTTCCTGTCGGCGGCCGGTGCTCGGCCGCCCGGCCGAGCCTGGGACCGCTGCGCGCGAACCACTCTGGGCGATCCACTCGGTGGTGAAGCGCTGGGCGGCCAGAATCCCGTCCGGGAGTTGGCCGCCGATGAACCGCTCGACGGTCCCTCCCAGCAACGGGACCCTGACCTCCACCGTAGCGGTGCAGGTCAGCTGGGACCCGGTGTTCGCTGGGACCAGCTCAACCAGGCCCAGCCCGGACAGCGGCGCGCCGCGCAGCACAAAACCGATCTCGCCGTGGACCCGGCCGTTTGCACCGCGACGCCACGTCTCGGTGTGCCGTATCTGCAGGGCACCGTGGTGCAGCTGGGTGACCATCCGGGGCAGCCGGTCGCGCAGCGGTGTCAACGTCATGACCACCCGCACGGTGTCGTCGGCATCCACCGTCAACGTGTCCAGCGTTGCCGGGCCGCTGTCGTTGACCGCCAGCCTGGCCCGCCAGTACGCCTCGCTGCTGAACGCGGAGTGGAATTGCTCGACGCTGGCCGGGGATTCGGCGCTCAGATCTATGGAACGGGGCATGGTAGGTCCTAGTCGATGATCCCGGTCAGGTCAAAGTCGGTCAGCGTCTTCGCCACCAGGTCACGCAAATCGCTGCTCAGGTTGTCCGTGCCGGGTTCGTAGCCGCGCACCGCGATGAACAATTTGCCGCCGATCCGTCCCGACGTGAGGTGCAGCTCTCCGTATTTGAGCTCGGGGCTGCGTCGGGTGAGGTTTTGCGCCACCAGTCGCACCGAGAAATAGTCGGCCGCGGTGCCGTCCACGCACGCCGTGGCGGGGTCGAGATCACCGAGATTCGAGCACCCGACCGGCAATGCGGCCGCGCCCACGGTGTCGGCCGGCAATCGTTTGACGATCGCCTTGGGCGTCAACGGGATCAGCGGCAGGGCGCCTTCCTGCTCGGCGAAGTTACCCAGCCCCAGCGCCAGCGCCTCTTTGATGCGGCGCCGGACTTCCCGCAGGTCCGTCGTGACCGCGGCGGGGTCGACGACCACATCGATGGATTTCAGCGCGTTGGCGCGGGTGTCGTTGTCGGCGCGGTCGTTGACCGGGTAGGTCAACGTCACCCACCCGTCGTCGGCACGCACCCGGCCGCTGCGTTGGGCGAGTTTCGCCGCGAACCCGGCGAACAGCGAGTTACTGGTGCCGCCGAGGGCTTGCGCCCGCGCGTCCCAGTCGGCGACATCGAGGTAGACCGTCGCGGTGGGCACCGCCACCGGCGTGTCCCGGTCACCCGGCGCGGGCGGCCGCCGCGCACCCGGACCACCGGCACTGCGCCGGGCCAGCCTGGCCCCGACGACCACGGCGCGAGCGGCCTCGGGCAGCCCCCGGATCAGGACGCCGGCGTCCTCGAGCACCGCGCGCCGGCGCGGGCGCGCGCCCGGCAGCGGGTAGCCGAGATTGTGCGTGGTGCCGCGGACCGCGTCGGCGATCGCCCGACACAGCCCGACGCCGTCGATGACGGTGTGCGACGCCACCAGGCTCACCGCGGCCCGATCGTCGGCCAGCGGCAGGACACCCAGATGCCAGCACGGCCCGCGCTGCGGATCGATGGGGACGTTCGCACGCTCGTCGGCCCACTCGGCGACCGCGGCGCGGCTGCGCGCCGGCGCGGCGACGTCGATGACGGGCCGGTGAGGCCACGCGACCCAGCGGTGCCGGCCGAGCGGCAGCGGTGAGCATTCCACCCGCCGTCCCAGCAGCCCGTGGGCGAGGTTGTCCCGGACGCGGCCCAACCCGTCGAGGTCGACCGCGCGCCCATAGAGCCAGGTGGCTTGCACACCGTGCACGTGGCCGCTGGCCTGCACCCACAGCAACGAGCCCTGGTCGATAAACGCCAGCGTGTTATCGACCACTACAGCACCGTCCCGGTCAGGTCGAACTCCGCTAACGTCTGCGCCGCCAACTCCCGCAACCACGACTTGGAGTTCGCCGAACCGGGCTGGTAGGCAACAATATTGATGCCGATCCTGGCGCCGACGCGACTAGAAACCAGCACCAGCTGGCCGCGGCCGTCGGCCAGCTGCTGGCGGGTGACGTTTTGGTCCACGCCCCGCTGGAACACGTACTCGGCGTCGGTGCCGTCGATGCGGGCGATCTCCGGGGGAAGCTCGCCGACGTTGGAGCAGGTCACCGGCAGGTCCGCGGCGCCGATGAACACGTCGGCCAGCAGTTTCATCGCCCGCCTCGGGACGAACGGAATCAACGGCAGGATCTGCAGCGACTCGTCGGGCACCTCCCGGACCGCCTTAATGGCGTCCCGGACCGCGGCCCGCACACCCGAGAGGTCCTCGGTCACCGTTGTCGGATCGACGTTGGCGTTGCCGATCGCCATCGCGTGCGCCCGGGTGTCGCCGAGGCCGCGGTCACTGACGGCGATCAGCAGCGCCACCGCGCCGTCGTCGGCGCGGCGGCGCCCCATCCGCTCGCCAAGCTTGGCGGCGAACCCGGCCAGCAACGAGTACGTCGTTCCGCCCCGCGACGCCGCGCAGGAATCCCAGCTCTCGGTATCGACGAACAGCGTGACCACCGGGACCACCACGTGGTCGCCGCCGTCGGCGGCCCGGGGTGCGGCGGGCCGTGCCGCCCCGCCCGATCGCGCCAGGTCGTGGCGTCGCCGAAACACCAGTTTGGCCGTGACGGCCAGGGTGCGGGCCAGCTCGGGCACCGCCCGCACCGTCTGCGCGGCATCGGTCAGCAGCGCCCGCCCCCGGGTGCGGGAGCGCGGCGGCGGGTAGCCCAGATCGCGGGTGGTGCCGTTGATCGCGTCCAGGGTGGACAGCAGGGCGCCGATGCCGTCGCCGAGGCAGTGTGAGCCCACCAGGCTGACGGCCGTGGCACCGTCGGTGAACCGCTGAACCGCCATATGCCAGCCGGGCCCGCGTTCCGGGTCGATGGGCAGCTGGGCCCGTTCGTCGATCCAATCGCTGAGATCGGCGCGGGGACGGGAGCTTTCGGCGATGTCGAGCGGGGCCGGCGGCGCGGGCGGTGACACCCACCGATGCCGGCCGAACGGCAGCGGGGACCGCTCGATCAGCCGCCCGTACAGGCCGTGACCGAAATCGCGGTGAAACCGCCGCAGCCCGTCCAGGTCCACCGGGTGCTCATAGATCCACACCCCCTGGATGACCTGCCCGCGGCCGGTGGCGCGCTGGGCCGAAAACGACGCCTGGTCGAAGTACGCGAGCCGATTGTCCAGCCGCACCTCACGTTTCGACGTGCCGCGGCGCAGCGGTGCCAGCAGCTCGATCAACACCGGTCCACCCCCGCCTAGACCACCGCGCCGGCCAGGTCGAACTCCGCCAGCGTGGCCACCGCCAGCTCCCGCAGCCAGGCCTTCGAGTTCGGCGCCTCGGGTTGGTAGGCAACGACGTCGACGGAGATTTTCCCGCCGACCCGCCCCGACACCACGGTCAGCAGTCCCCGCCGGTGCTCCAGGGCGCGGCGCGTCACATGCCGGTCCACCCCGCGCAGGATGACGTGGTCGGCGTCGGTGCCGTCCAGGCGACCGATCACCGGGTCCAGGTCGCCGACGTTGGAACACGACACCGGCAGGTCGGCGAAGCCGAACATCACGTTGGCGCCGCGCTTGACCGCCCGCTTCGGGACGAACGGAATCAGCGGCAGCAGCTGCAGCGATTCGTCGGGGCTCTCCCGCATCGTCGTGATGGCGTCCCGGATCGCGGCCCGCACCCCGGACAGATCGGTCGTCACCGGCGTCGGGTCGACGGTCAAGCTGCCCAGCGAGACCGCGTTGGCCCGGGTGTCGCCCGGGCCGCGGTCGCTGATCGGCAGCAGCAGGGCGACGGCGCCGTCCGCGGCCCGTCGCCGACCCATCCGCTCGGCGAGCTTCGCGGCGAACCCGGCGACCAGCGAGTACGTCGTTCCGCCAAGGGCTTCCGCGCGGGCGTCCCAATCCGCGGTGTCGACAAAGACCGCGACCGCCGGCAACACGACACCGCGATCGTCGCCGCCGCCGGTGGGCTGCGATGGCCCCGAGCGGGCGAAGTCGTGGCGGCGCCGGAGAGCCTGTTTCGCGGCGGCGACCAGCGTGCGGGCCACCTCGGGCAACCCCCGTGCGGTGTCGACGGCGTCGGCGGCCACCGCGCGCAGCCGGGTGCGGGACCGCGGCGGCGGGTAGCCCAGATCGCGGGTGGCACCGTTGATCCCGTCGGCGATGGTCAGCAGGGCACCGCCGCCGTCGGCCAGGCAGTGCGACAGCACCAGGCTGACCGCCGTGGAGCCGTCGGTGAACGACTGGGCCCCCAGATGCCAGCCCGGCCCCCATTCCGGGTCCAGCGGCAGCTGCGCGCGCTCATCGATCCAATCACTGAGTTCGGCACGCGGACGGGCGTTTCCGCCGGTGTCGAACGGCGCCGGCGCAGGCGACGACACCCACCGATGCCGGCCGAACGGCAGCGGCGACCGCTCGATCAGCCGCCCGTACAGGCCGTGACCGAAGTCGCGGTGAAACCGCCGCACCGCCGCCATCTGCACCGGGTGCTCATAGACCCAGGCCACCTGCATCACCGACTCCTGGCCGGTGGCGCGAAGCCCCAGGAACATGGCCTGGTCGGTGAACGAGAGCCGATTATCTTGCGCCGCACCGTCGCCGGCCCGGGCCCGCGAGGGCGCACGCAACTCGATCCACATGACCTCAGGCTTTCGACGACACGAGTCCACCGGCACGGAGCGCGGCGCAGGGTTCGGCGGCTGGCGCCTCTCCCCCGCCGTCGGCGACGCGCAGGTATACGGCTTTCATGGCGTCGATGTAGCGCAGTACCGATTCCTCGGCGATCGGGTTGTCCGGGAACGCCATCGTCACCGTGGTGCCGTTGCCAAATCGGTTCACCCACATACCGACTTGATGCGCGGCACCGAGGTCGCTGTAGACCCGGCCGTTGAGCCCCTGCCACTCCGAGATGATGGCCGGCGACAGCGGCGGCAGCCCCGCGTCCAGGTAGGACAGCATGGGCACCCCGGGCTGGGATTTCCGCAGCCCCGCGTCCGCGCCGGCCAATTCCAACACGCGATCGAATGGCACATGGGCCGCGCCGACCAGCGAATCAAACGAGGTCTGCGCGGCGCGGGCGGTGTCCCGGAACGTCTCGCCCACCGGAACCGTGATGGGTACCACGCCGGTGAACCATCCGGTGGTCATGAATTCCGTGGACGTCTTGCGGGTCGTCGTCGGGGTGATCACGTAGTAGGTTTCGATCCCGGTCAGCTGATGCTCCGCGAGCGCCGCACACGCGAAGACCCCGGCACTGAACCGGAGCCCGCCGGCCATACACGCGGATTCGAAGCGCAGCGTCTGGGGTTCGTCCATCAACTCGACGGTGAGCATCGCACCGGGGCACGGTATCGAGGGGTCCCCGAGGGGCAGCGGGAACTGCGGCAGGGTGCCGTCGTTGTTTTCGGCGAACTCGATCCAGCTGCGCACCTCCGGCGACTCCAAGGTCAGCGCCGACACCTGCTGGTGCTGACGGACGCAGTAGTCGTGGTAGCTGCCGGCATCGGGCAACGGGATGGGCGCTCCGCCGCTGACCAGCACGGCGTACATCATGTGAATCTCCACGAAGACCCCCGCCATAAACATCGCGTCGGCGTGCAGGTGATCGACGCTCACGTAGACGGTGAAATGATCCGCGCGCTGAATGACGCCAAACGAGAAGCAATTCCACTGCAGCGGATCGGGGGTCGCCAAGACCCGGTCGCGCCACTCCGCCGAGGTGACCTCGCCATGTTTGGTCGGAACCAATTTGATATCGCGGGGATTGCTCATCGTCCGTCGAACGACTTCGCCGGTGTCTTTGTACTCGAACCAGCTGTGGTAGGTGTCGTGGCGGCGCAGATAGGCATTGATGACGTGGGTCATGGCCCGGATATCGCACCGCCCGGCGATGTTCCAGGCCGGGATGTTCAGCCGCGCCATCTCGGCGCCCTGGGCCCGGTAGTCGCAGTAGGCGCGCAGGTGCTGAGCTTGCTGATAGCTGGCCGGCACCGGACTTACCGGGGCGTTGCGCACCTCCGCCAGCGTCGCCGGCGACGGATCCCAGGTGACCAGTTCGCCCGGGGCGTCCACCCAGTCATGGATCGCTTCCCAGATAACCATCGGTGTCCCCTACTCAGTTGGTGGCGGGTGCGTCTTCGGCGGCGAGCGCGTCACACAAGCCCTCGGCCAACGCCCGCACCGTGGTGATGTCCATGGCGGCGATCCGTACCCCGGTTTCGGCCTCGATCCGGGTACGGACCTCGAGGTTGCCCAGGGAGTCCAGGCCGTATTCGGACAGCGGGCGGTCCGGGTCGATGGCGCGGCGCAGGATCAGTCCGATCTGGTCGGACACCAGCCTGCGCAGCCGACCGGGCCACTCCGGGCGCGGAAGCCCGCGCAGCTCGGTGAGGAATTCACTGGCGCCGGAACGGTTTTGGCCCATCGACCGGAAGGCTTCGGCGAACCGGCTGGTCTGTGCGAACGTGGTGAGCCACGGGGTGCCGGCGACCGGCGCGTAGCCGGTGACGGCCCGGTCGTGGCGCAGCAGCGCGTCGAACGCGTAGGCGCCGTCCTCCGGGGCGATGGCCATCCCGGTGTGCTGCGCCATGCCCTGGCCGCGGCCGATCTCGGCCCAGGCGCCCCACGCGATGGCGTGCGCCGGCCGGCCCTGGGCCCGACGCCAGTGGGTGAACGCGTCCAGCCAGCTGTTCGCGGCGGCGTAGGCGCCCTGTCCGGGCGAGCCCACCAGGGCCGCCGCCGACGAGAACGAGCAAAACCAATCCAGCGGCTGGTCCGTGGTCGCCCGGTGCAGTTGCCAGGCTCCGTAAACCTTGGGCGCCCAGTCGCGCTGAATGAGGTCATCGTCGATGTTGGCCAGCGTGGCGTCGTCGACCACCGCCGCGCAGTGCAATACGCCGCGCACCGGAAGGCCGGACGCCGTCGCGGCCGCCACCATCCGCTCCGCCGCGCCCGGCTCGGTGATATCGCCGCATTCCACCTCGATCTGGGTGCCCCGCTGGCGGATCCGGTCGATCACCTGCTGCGCCTGGCCGCTGGGTGACGAGCGGCCGTTGAGGATGATGCGGCCGCAGCCGGCGGCGGCCATCTTCTCGGCGAGGTACAAACCCAAACCGCCCAGGCCGCCGGTGATGACATACGCGCCGTCGCCGCGGAACACCGCCGCCTGATCGGGGGGCACCACGGCCCGGGTGTGCCCGGTATGCGGGACGTCGAGCACCAGCTTGCCGGTGTGTTCGGCCGCACCCATCACCCGGATCGCCGTCGCCGCGTCCTGCAGCGCGTAATGGGTGACCTCCGGCATCGGCAGGACGCCGTCGGCGATCTGGCCGTACACCGTGTCCAGCAGGCGGCGCAGGGTGTCCGGGTCGGTGAGGGTCAGCAACGCCAGGTCGACGGCGTAGAACGCCAAGTTGCGGCGGAACGGGAAGAGCCCCATCTTGGTGTCGCCGTAGATGTCGCGCTTACCGATTTCCACGAACCGCCCACCGAAGGACAGCAATTCCAGTCCCGCGCGCTGCGCGGCGCCGGGCAGCGAGTTGAACACGATGTCGACCCCGTACCCGTCGGTGTCCCGGCGGATCAGCTCGGCGAACTCGGTGCTCCTCGAGTCGTACACG